>NZ_DALZYO010000023.1:0-82819 GCF_031988165.1 Neobacillus sp. | reverse complement strand
ACACGGTGAGAGGAGCGAACCGATGTTGACTTATCGTAGGGAGAAGAGCGAAGTCCACAAGCCGATGGCGCCTGGAGCTGGACATTTCTCGAAGTCCGATGTTATAAATTCTTTTATTAAAATAAAAACACTGACTCCAAAGAATCAGTGTCAGAAATTTTATATCATTTTTATTCCGTGAAGCTCTTTTTTGAGTTTACTGAATGACCTATACATTGCAACACGCCACGGTACAATCATGCTGAAGGCAAGGAGGAAGAACATTCCACTTAACTGTCCAATATCAATCGTACTACTTAAAATTGTTTTTAATACAAGACGAACTACTAACAAACCGACTAAAATAAAAATAAACGCCTTGGACCGCTTTAAATAAATATTATTATCGCGAATTTCAAATTTAGAGGTTTTGATTAGTAGAATAGAAAATAGCATCCCAACGATTACGGCCTCTAAAATTTCCTTTGGGGTAAGTCTGAATTCTGGAACAATGTACATAAGTGCTCCGCTGGCCATGAAAACAGGCGGCAAGATAATCTTTTTCACATTTGTAGGTTTCTTTGCGGCCTTCATACGAACAATCAGAACAAAAAAGCCCATAAAAACTGCTCCGATTGAAGAAATAACTAAGTAGTTCATTGGAATCATTCTTCCCTTATCAAATTATTTACTAACTCATTATATCTCAACTAATCAATGTTGTTAAAAATTTTCAACTGAATTTCTGATTCTATTATTAATGTGCATAAATAACCTATACAAAAAAAAGGAAAAACCATATTAGGATATTCCTAAATGGTTATGATTTCAAGGCTCTATTAATTGCTTCTATAACTTGACAATCATCAAAAGGCTTGAGAATAAAGTCTTTTGCCCCTGATTCAATCGCTTCAACAATAATTTTATGCTGTCCCATTGCTGAACACATAATAATTCGCGCATCAGGAAACTCGCCACGAATAACCTTGGTTGCTTCAAGTCCACTCATTTCAGGCATCGTAATATCCATGGTAACAAGATCTGGTTTTAATTCGCGGTAAAGTTGAATAGCCTTATTGCCATTATCTGCTTCCCCTACGACCTCATGGTTATTTTTATTAATAATTTGATTTAATTTCTCTCTCATTAATTTAGTATCATCAACAATTAATATTTTTGCCAACAACCTTCCCCCTAGAACCCCATCCACGTCAACAAAACTACCATCTAGCATCCTTTGAAAACCATAGAAACTACGATTAAAAATATTACATTTTATTTTTTTAGGAATATCTTATTATTCAATGGAAATTAAAATCCGATAAAGTCCCCAAATATTATAGAGAAAAATCCTATGATTTTTGTCATCCAGTCAAAAAAGAGGATAACCCCCATTACAAGCATAATATAGCCGCCAATTTTCATAATCTTCAAACTGTGAGTCTTAATCCACTTCATTTGGCCGACAAAGAAGGATAAAATGAAAAATGGAATCGCGAAGCCAAGGGAGTAAGCAATCATGTATAACATACCCGAACTAGGATTCTGTCCAGCAAGAGTGATAACGAACCCAAGAATTGGACCAGTACATGGTGTCCAGCCAGCAGCAAAAGCCATTCCGATTAAAATAGATCCAATATATCCCGATGGTCGATTTTTGAATTCAAATCGTCGATCCTTCATTAAAAACTCGGGTTTAAAGATACCAACAATCATCAAACCAAAGAAAATAATAAAAATCGCTCCAAGCTGGCGAATTAAATCTTTGTATTCACTGAAAAAATTCCCAAGAAATGAGGTTCCAAATCCGAGCGCTACAAAAATGAGGGAAAAACCAATTAAGAAAAATAACGTATGTAACAGACTCCGTTTTTTCAGCATGGCATTTTCACTTTTTAATTCCCCAACAGACATTCCTGTGATATACGAAAGGAATGCAGGATAAAGAGGTAAACAACAAGGTGAAATAAAGCTTAAAAACCCTGCACCAAACGCCATAAAAATATTTACATCAGACATATTAACACTCCTACTATAGTCGATACTTTTTCATTCTAACAAAACTTTTATCCAAAAGATAATGATTAACATGAATATTTTGTGTCTCCAATCATTCCACTTCAAAAAAATTTCATTTTTTCCAATTCACACCCTATATTATTGGGTATTATTTTACAAATCTCTTTGAAGTAATTTACATTATAGGTTATACTAGTAAAACAATGCCATTTTAGTAGTCTTTTAATTACCTTATATTAGGAGTTACTCCGGAAAGGACATCGGCCGTGATCAAACAGGATTTAGTTACATTAATAGAAAATAAGCGAGCTGAATTAATCCACGTCGCCATAACCAACGGCTTGACTTCCTCCGTTGCAATTCGCTACAGCCAGGAACTTGATAACCTTTTAAATGAATATAATAGAAAATATATTAAAAAAGTTCCATCGTCAGTCTGTTAGTACTTTTAAACTTTTACAAAACACAGAAAGAATAAGCATACTAAAAGCCTGGCTTACTGCTCCAGGCCTTTTTCTATTAATTAACAATATCTTCAAGATGTTCAACAGCCCCGTTTTGCAGCAAGAACATTTTATGGTATAAACCTCCATAAGACAACAGTTCCTGATGGGTTCCGCGTTCGACAATTTCCCCTTGATGCAGGACAAGAATTAAATCAGCATCCTGAATAGTTGATAGACGATGGGCAATCGCAATCGTAGTCCGACCTTTGCGCATTTTCGCTAGTGCCGTTTGAATTGCTTCTTCTGTTTCCGTATCAATATTGGCAGTTGCTTCATCTAGCACCAATATTTTGGGATTCGCTGCAATCGTCCTTGCAAAGGCAATCAATTGCCGCTGTCCACTGGAGAATGTTGCTCCTCGCTCTACTACCCGATGGTCAAAGCCACCTTCAAGCCTTTCAATAAACAAATGGGCCTGAACAAATCTCGCCGCCTCTTCCACTTGGTCATCAGTCATTCCTTGATTGTGAAGGCGAATATTATCCTTTACCGTTCCATAAAACAAAAACGGATCCTGCAAAACGAGGCCCATTTTCTCTCTAAGCTCATCCTTAGTAAAGTTCCTTATCGATTCTCCATCAATCAAAATTTCCCCGCGTTCAAATTCATAAAACCGCAACATTAGATTAATGATCGAGCTCTTTCCACTGCCGGTATGCCCGACAAGTGCAACCGTTTCCCCTGGATTAGCCGTAAAGGAAATATTTTTTAAAACGTCTCGTTTTCCATCATAGGAAAAACTTAAGTTTTTAAACTCTATTTTCCCCTGTTGAATAGCAATACCAACCTCTTCTTTTTGTGCAGGCGCTAATTCTTCCTCATCCAACAATTTAAATACGCGTGAACCGGCGACAATGGCTTGCTGGAATAAGGAAAGTCTCATCATCATTTGGTTAACTGGTTCAAAGAAACGATCCAAATAATTGATAAACGCATAGATAACCCCAATTTCAATACTGTGTTGGAAGGACGATATTCCAAAATAGCTAAGGACAATAATAAGAGCAAAAATATAAATCAGGTCAATTGCCGGCCTTAACAACAAGCCATCAATTTTAATATTTTTCATCCCAGCCTGGTAGTGCTTCTCATTAATTGCACCGAACTCATTACGTAGGCGTTTTTCCTGACGAAAAACTTGAATAATCGCCATTCCTTGGAGTGACTCGGCAAGCTTCGCATTCAATTGGCTCAACCTTTCGCGCATATCAAGGTAATAGCGCGAGCTTAATTTTCTGTAAAGATTCATCACATATAATAAAATTGGAATAATGATGACGCAAAACAAGGCAAGCTTTACATTCAAAATAAACATGGCAATGAAAATACCTGTCAGCAAAAATCCACTTTGAATAAACGTGGCAATGACGGTGACAAACATATCCTTAATTGCTTCAGTATCATTCGTCACTCGGGACACGATACTTCCCGCCGGTGTTTTATCGAAATATTTTAAACCTAGCGACTGCACCTTTGAAAAAACATCTATCCGTAGTTGCTGGATAATGTAGAGGGCAATCTCTTGAAATTTAACAAATTGGAAAAACATCAGAACAGCTTTAACGACTTGAATTCCCAAATAAACCGAGCCAAGAATCAATAATGGCTGAAACGCAAGCTTCCCGGGTGTCAAATAATCATCGATGAATATCTTGACTAAAAACGGCAGGAAGATGTCTCCTATGGTTGTTAATAGCAGCAGGATGAATGCGATACTGATCTTTTTCTTATGTGGTTTAGTATAGGAAAGAAGACGGTATAAGATCTTTCTTTGCTCACGTTCTGATAGCTGTATTTTCTCTTCCATATTAATGTCCTCCATGCTCCACCAGTTCCTCTAGCTGCTGGTGTAAATACATTTCCTTGTACCAACCGTCCAATTCCATAAGGTCCTCATGGGCACCTCGTTCAATAACCTTTCCATCTTCAAGTACAAGAATTAGATTGGCATGTTGAATCGCACTTAACCGGTGTGAGGTAATAATGGTGGTTTTTCCTTCACGATTCTGTCTTAATGACGAAAGGATCGCTTCCTCTGTTTTGGCATCCACGGCTGATAAGGAATCATCAAGGACTAATACCTCGGGACTCATTAACAGTGCACGGGCAATCGAAATTCGTTGTTTCTGGCCGCCTGATAATGAGACCCCTCGCTCACCAACAACTGTATTATAGCCATCAGTAAATTGGAGAATATCGTCATGGATGTTGGCTAATTTGGCTGCTTTCTCGATATCCTCCATCGATGCTGACGGGTCTGTAAAGGCAATATTTTCAGCTACTGAAGCCGAAAATAAGAAATGATCCTGTGGGACATAGCCAATCGCTTCCCGTAATCTATTCAGCTTATAGTCCTTCAATGCCCGACCACCAAAAAGAATTTCCCCTTGGTAACCCTCGAACTCGCGAATTAGCAGCTTTAACAGTGTTGTTTTTCCTGATCCCGTCTTACCAACAATCCCGAGTGTCTCACCTGCGTTTATTGTAAACGACACATCGTTTAAGATTGGCCGTGAATCACCTGGATAGGTAAATTCAGCAATTGTAAATTGGATATCCCCATAAGGCATCACGTCCAAAGAATTGTCGGTATCAGTGATTTCTAACTTTTCCCTAAGAAGTGCGGCAACCCGGTCGTAAGAAGCACGACCGCGTTCGACGATGTTAAACAGCCAGCCAAACGCAAGCATTGGCCAAATCAATAAACCTAAGTAGGTTGTAAACGAGATTAATTCTCCAATCGATAATTCACCATTAAGTACATATTTCGCTCCAAATGCAATTGATAAGAAAAAGGAAATCCCGACAATTATCGAAATAGTTGGGTCATAGAGGGAATCTATTTTTGCGACCACAATATTTTTTTGCACAACATCTTCCGATTGTTTCCGGAAATCCTCAATATCTTCTTTTTCCTGGCCAAATGTTTTAATTACCTTTATTCCGGTCATACTTTCCTGTGTTTTATCATTTAATGAAGAGAAAGCTTCTTGTGCTTTATAAAAACTCCGATGTAACATCGTCCCAAACCAGCTTGTCAACATAGCCATAAAAGGCATCGGAATTAAACAAATTAACGTTAACTTCCAGCTGATTGTGAATGCCATCGCGATGATAACAAACCCGCCGGTTGAAAGTGAGTCAACGAGTGTCAAGACCCCTGCCCCCGCCGTTTGCTGGATAGCTGACAGGTCGTTAGTTGCATGGGCCATTAAATCGCCGACGCGACTTTTCTGATAAAACGATGGGGACATATTGGTAAAATGCTGATACAAGCGATTTCTTAAAATTTTGCTAAGTTTAACTGATGAGCCAAAAATCATAATTCTCCAATAATATCTTAGTCCATACATTGCAAGCCCAACTGCGATAAGTACGATCATCCACTGTGCAAGCATGCCTTTAGATATCGTTCTGTCATTAATATGATCGGCTAAAATTCCGATCACCTTAGGCGGTACCAACTGCAGCATTGCCACTAACAATAAAATAAAAATCCCCGATATGTACGCTTTTTTCTCCTGTTTAAAAAACCAGCCTAACTCTAAAAAAACTTTCATTAAAACACCCCCAAAACAACAAAAAATTAATCCTTGTTTCATTTGATCCATGATCAATATTTATTCCCCACACTGAGATTCCTATTTTATCAAATATTCGTAAAATAATAAAGATTTAGATATGTTTCCTTTAAAGCACAAAAAAAAGCACCCATATTTAAATGAGTGCTTGTCTGTTATTTTGACTGCTGCTTGTTCATGGCTGCCATCATTTGGTTGATCTTCTTCTGCGATGGTTTTTGCCCCATTTGCATCATCATCATTTTCAGCATTTGTTCATTAATTGGCGGATTTTTCTTTAAATAGCTCATCATATATTTACGAGCAATGAAAAATCCTAGTGCTACACCAGCGACTAATGCTAGTATACCAACTAGAATTACAAGACCAGTAGTACCCATTCAACTTCCTCCTTCATGTTGTCTACCATACAGTGTACTAAATAAAATAGAATTAGACAATATCTGCTTTCAATTAGATAAATTTTCTTTCCTTAATTGGCTTTAACCAACCATAGCGCTGGTGTTCGAGGTCTAACGCTAAAAATGAGGTTTCACATTTGCGAAGAACTTCAAAAAATGCTGTCTCTGCCTCATAGCTACCCCCAGCCTCTACTGTAATTAATTCCTGAAACACTTCCAATTTTGCCGTACTTAGCTTCCCACTTAATTCAATTGAGTATGCACCATGAACCGCCTTAAATCCCTTTATTCTTCCAAGCTGCTTTTGAATAAGCTGGTGAATTTTTAAAGCCTCTACCCTTTTGGTTATATATGATATTTGTTTTTTAGTAATAAATTTAAGCTCACCGTCCGCCTTTTGATGTTCCTGAAAAAGCTGATAAAACAAGCGCTCTCTTCCGAAGTAATGGGCAGCAAATTCATCTTCTATTAAATAAAGCTGATATTTTCTCACCATTGTTCTCTCCTTCGTTGAAACCCTTTTATCTATTATAAAAAATCACAAACGAAACATTTGTCTCTTGGTGGCAAAAACTTTCACTATTTTTGTCGATTAACTGGTTTCTAAACAAATCTATTATGAATTAGGTAGATTATTGATCAATCCTTATAAAAAAGTATTCCGTTCTTTTTAATGTAAAAAATATAACTAATTTAACCAATAATATCGATAGTCTTCAACTGCAATCTCGTGAATGTGTTCCTTCATTGCATCAAGCTCAGCTACCAACATTTTCGCTTTCTCTGGACGGATGGTAAAACTGCCCGAGAGATTTTGCTTTTCAATGAATTGAATGCGAAAAGCAGTCGGAGGGTGTGTTGCATCTAATTGGAATCTCTCCCGCTCACACCTTAATTTATACCTTTTTTTCTCCCGTTCCGGCATGGCTGCAAGTCGTGATCTAAATTCATCTATTACATTTGTCGCCCCATCATTTAAAGAAACATTTGAAAGGGAATGATTAAAAATATCATCATAATGCAGTTTTTCTAAGGCTGTCACTAGATCTTGACTTCCGCACGTTTGAGCAGCTCGATAATCTGCTAAATATTCTCCCTTTTGCGAGTTGTTCCAAACGAGATGGAGTAAAAACCAAAAGAATAAAAATGGAATTTGCGCAAGAATTTTCATTAAAAAATTTGTCACCATATCAAGCAGACTATACTCAAAGGTTTGATTTGAAGGGACTGGGTCCAATAGAGAATACCAATCAAATAAAGTGCTCAAGGCAGTTCCAATATAAAAGCCATAGGTTAAATCTTTATTAAGATAATGTCCTAATTCATGAGCGATAATGGAGCATTGTTCTTCAGGAGTGAATGCAGCGAAAAGAGGTACACCGATCTTAACAATTGTTCTTCTCCTCCAGCCTATTTTCATAATAGAGGCATTATATTTTTCATTTATGATGATTCCATCAATCTTTTTCAACCCCATCTTGTCAGCTAACTCATCCATTACTGCATAGGTTGTAGGTATTTCTTCACGAGGGATAATCCATTCCTCTTTTTCCAATTTACCAACCCTGGGTCTCGTAAACCAAGCAATTCCAACTAATAAAAGCCCCAAAAATAATGATATAAATGAGAAGGAATGGATAAATAATAAATACAGTCCAAATAAAAATGAAGCAAAACTCAAAGTATGAACAAAAGTTGCTATTAATAATGCCAGTCCATCGATAAATGAAAATCTTGACCTCAAATTTTCTCTATTGATCATTTTATTAAAAATAAACTGACCACTTTTTTCTCCTAAATGCTCATAAAGTTTCTCAATTTGTGTTTTCTTTTTTTCTTCTTGTATGGGATGCAAATTATACCCGCATTCACACCAAGAGATATATCCAATATGTAGTGGAATGCTTTCATGGCAATCTGGACACTCTTGAAACAATTCTATTTGATCTTTAGTCAAACTATTCACCCAATGGTCACCCCGAAATAATAAAAATTTGCTTCTATTATAAATGTTAATGCTTCCATTTTATATACTTTTTAGTTAATTCTTAAATTTAATATTGATTCTTAGCTGAAGCGATTTGCTTATTGGCTCATTTTAGAGAGGCTTTGGCTCAAAAATTTTGATTTATGGCTCATTTTTTCAAGTTTTGGCTTAAATTTTTACCTTTTTGGCTCTATTTCTTGGATCATTGGATATTTTTCCATATTTTAACAATAAAACACACAAAAAAAAGAGAACGGATATTCCGTTCTCTCTCATATTTTATTATTTTTGTAAAAGCTCTTTTACTCGGGCAACGACGTTATTTACTGTAAAGCCGTATTCTTCCATAATTTTCTCACCTGGTGCAGATGCTCCAAATTTGTCGATTGCTAATACATCACCTTCGTCACCGGTATATTTGTGCCAGCCGAAGGAAGCACCCACTTCAATTCCAAGGCGCTTTTTCACACTCTTTGGAAGAACTGAATCTTTATAATCTTGGGATTGTTGCTCGAAGCGATCCCATGAAGGCATACTTACTACAGAAACATGAACCCCTTCTCCAGCAAGTGCTTTTTGTGCCTCAACAGCGAGGCTTACTTCTGAACCAGTTGCCAGCAGTAAGGCATCTGGAGTTTTATTTTCAGCAGGAGAGACTACATATGCTCCTTTTGAAACTCCGTCATATGCATTTGTGTCAGTACCTTTTAATGTTGGTAAATCTTGACGAGTCAAGATAAGTGCTGTTGGTTTATTTGTGGATTCAACCGCTAGCTTCCAAGCTGCTGCTGTTTCATTACCATCCGCTGGACGAATGATTGATAATCCAGACATCGCGCGTAATGCTGCAAGCTGTTCGACAGGCTCGTGTGTTGGTCCATCCTCTCCAACGGCAATGCTATCATGAGTAAATACATAAGTAACAGGTAACCCCATTAATGCAGCTAGTCGAATCGCTGGACGCAAGTAATCAGAGAATACAAAGAATGTTCCACCAAATACTTTTACACCACCATGAAGCGCAATACCGTTCATTGCAGCACCCATTGCAAATTCTCGGACACCAAACCAGAAATTGCGTCCTTCATAAGAACCAGGCATATAGTCTTTTGTACCTTTAATCATTGTTTTATTGGAACCGGCAAGGTCAGCTGATCCACCAATAAAAATAGGAAGATTTTTAGCAATACCATTTAAGACTTCACCAGAAGATGCACGGCTTGCAAGACTCTTACCTTCACTGTAAACTGGGATATCTTTGTCCCATCCTGCAGGAAGTTCATTGTTTAATGCTTGTTGCAACTGAGTTGCTAGTTCAGGATATTCCTTTTTGTACTGAGCAAAAAGGTCATTCCATTCTCTTTCCTTCTTCTCACCATTTTCAACAATGAGTTTTTGGAAATGGTCATATACTTCTTGTGGTACATGAAAGTCTTCTTCGAAAGTCCATTTATAGGCTTCTTTTGTAAGCTTAAGCTCTTCTGCTCCAAGTGGTGAACCGTGAACTCCTGAAGTTCCTGCACGGTTTGGTGAACCATAACCAATCGTCGTTCTCACTTCAATCATTGTTGGTCTGTCCAGATCATTTCGAGCTTCTTCAAGAGCTTTCGCAATTTCTTCAAGATTATTACCATCTTCAACCCGGAGATATTGCCATCCGTATGCTTGGAAACGGCCCTTAACACTCTCAGAGAAAGACATATTTAAGTCGCCATCAAGAGAAATATCATTGGAATCGTATAGAACAACTAAACGTCCTAATTTTAAATGTCCTGCAAGCGAAGCAGCCTCCGCAGATACACCTTCCATTAAGTCACCATCGCCACAAACGCTGTATGTAAAATGGTTCACAAGTTCATAATTATCTTTATTATAAACACTTGCGACATGGCGTTCTGCCATTGCCATTCCAACTGCCATTGCAATTCCCTGGCCAAGCGGACCTGTTGTTGCTTCTACGCCTTCTGTGTGACCATACTCAGGGTGTCCAGGTGTTTTACTTCCCCATTGGCGGAATTGTTTTAAATCATCCATTGAAAGATTATAACCAGATAAATGAAGCATGCTGTATAACAACGCAGAACCATGACCTGCTGATAATACAAAACGATCACGGTTAAACCAATGAGGGTTCTTTGGGTTCTGGTTCATGAAACGGGTCCACAATGTATAAGTCATGGGTGCAGCACCCATAGGCATCCCAGGATGTCCTGAGTTTGCTTTCTCGATTGCATCAATAGAAAGCGTACGGATAGAAGTAACGGATAAATCATCAATAGTATTAAACATGAAATACATCCTTTCTTTGTTACGTGAATACTAAATACAACATTAATATTATATTGCTACTGTTGATAATTCAACAAATAGCACTAAAATAAGGAACAAAAGTCACTTTGTTTTTTATTTTGACACATAACTGGCTGGTATATGTAAAAAAAGGAATACAAATTGTATTCCTATTTGATTAATGAAGTGTATTTTTTTTCCGGGCTTTTATTTTTTCCGGTGTTACGTCATTACCTTCTGGATCAATGAACTTTGTATTTGTTAATGTATCAAGCATTTGAGAACGAAAAGTTGCCAAATACTCACTTCTTAATTGAGATTGCTCTCTCGCTTCTGTTTCCGTTAATCCGGTTGCTTTTGCTTTTCTTGCAAGCTCATTGATTCTAGCCATTTTTTCCTTCGATAGCATTCAAGAACCTTCCTTTCGGTAAAGAATCAGTACAGAGAAATGATTTTACTAAAAAAAAAGCCTTTTGACAAGGCAAAAGGTCTATTCATCTTGTGATTCCATATATTCTTGATACCTTCTATGTACGGTTGCTTTAGAAATATTATATTTAAAACCTCTTAGAATTGCGGCAATTTCCGCAAAGGTCAATCCATTTTTTCTTAACCTTACAATTTCTTCAACTGGGACATTTATTTTGTCCCTGCCAGATGCTTCACCTAGATTTTTTAGATTTTTTTCAGGATGATAACCTTGTTGAACTGCACGTTTCATTCCTCGCTTGATTTTAACATTATGAAGTTTTCGCTGATACTCCTCCACCATACTAACGATTTTCAAAACCATAGAATCCGATTCTGAAAGTTGCAATTCGCCATTATGAGAAATGCTATAAAGTTTCGTACCTTCTTTCATTATGCAATGTAAAAGAGCTATTTTGGTGTTCCCTCTACCAAGACGTGTTTCATCCTGGATTAACAACGCTTGTACCTTTTTATCTTTTATTCGTTCTAATACTTGTAGTATACCTTCTCTTTCAAAATCATAGCCACTTGCCTTTTCTTTTATAATTAAATCTATTTCAAATTGTTGCTGATTCGCGAGCTGGACTAATTCCTCTTCCTGGCGTTTTAATGAAGACTCTTGTGTTTCCTTATTTGTACTTACACGGCAGTATATGATTGCTTTCATATAAAATTCCCTTCCTAATCGCCAATGGCACTAGCTAATTCTGTGGTTGAAGATGAAGATTTTTTATTGACTGGAATGATGATTTCTTCACCTGGAAAAATTTGATCACTAACATTTTTATTGTGATTTTTTACCCAGCTAACGAATTCCTCATTCGTAAGTGAGTGCAGATCGGAATATTGATTCGAAATTCCCCAAAGTGAGTCTCCTTCAGAAATCTTTACCTTTAAGTATTTATTTTGATCAATGGATTGTTTTTGAACCGATAAAATGAAAGCTAAGGAACAGCTTAAAAGGATTAGAGTAATAGCATACGAATATTTGCTCCATAAATTTTTCATAATGACACCTCTTTTAGGAATGTACGTTCTCTTTATTTAATTTTATTATAAAACGAACATTTGTTTGTTGTCAACAACCTTTTCGAACTTATGTTTGTATATAATATGCGAACATGCTATAATAGAGACAACATTAACCAGGCGAGGTGCATTTTATCATGGTAAAAATATCAAAGCGACAGCAGGATATCCTGGACTTCATTAAAGACGAAGTTAGGAGTAAGGGATATCCGCCTTCTGTAAGGGAAATTGGCGAAGCAGTTGGATTAGCATCTAGTTCTACTGTTCACGGTCATTTAGCAAGGCTGGAAAGTAAAGGCCTTATTAGACGGGACCCTACGAAACCAAGAGCAATCGAAATCTTAGAAGTCGATGTAGCAGCGCATATTCCTAGAAACAAAGTAGTCAATGTTCCCGTAGTTGGGAAAGTTACAGCAGGTTTGCCAATTACAGCAATCGAAAATGTTGAAGAGTACTTCCCGCTACCAGAAAGTCTAGCGCCAGCAGATGAGCAGGTATTTATGCTAGAAATCATGGGTGAAAGTATGATAGAGGCGGGGATCCTTGACGGCGATTATGTTATTGTTAAACAGCAACAAACCGCTAATAACGGCGATATTGTTGTGGCAATGACCGAAGAAGACGAAGCTACATGTAAGCGATTTTTTAAGGAAAAGGACTACATTCGCCTGCAACCTGAGAATTCTACTATGGATCCTATTATTCTAAGGAATGTTTCGATACTAGGAAAAGTCATTGGGGTTTATCGACATATCCATTAAAACCAATAAGAGCAGGCATCCGCCAGCTCTTTTTTTATTGGGAAAAATCTTTGAAAATACCATTTCTCTGTTGAATATATTGAAAATTCAATATATTTACCCATGCTGATATTGTAAATCTTTCATATAATAGAACTACACCATGATTTACCTTAGGTCCAAAAATTATAGGCTTAAGGAGTGTGGGAAACAGTGTTAAAGGACATTATTTTCTCTTTAGTGATTGGTGGGTCGGTTGGAATCATTGGACATGTTCGCAAGTACGGGAAAATTATTATGCCTCGAAAAACAAAAAAATTCATTTACCTTGGTTTTCTAGAAGAATTGCTTCTAGGTGCAGTTGCTTCACTTCTACTTGTTCTATACACAGCTCCAAATTCATTTGTAGAGATTATTATTTTTTCAATCATTGCAGGAATTGGTGGTGATGCCGTCCTTAATCGATTTAAACTATTAAATTCAGACAATGAGAAATAAGAAGGCAAGAAAAATACCAAGTGGGGATTAACTCCACTCGGTATTTTTTATCCAGCTATAAAAATGGAATTAACCCGAAGCACCATTCCGGTACCAAGGGTTAATTCGTTTTTAATACATGCTCATATATTGGTCGCGTTCCCATTGGTGAACGACTGTTCTAAACATATCCCATTCAATTTCTTTCGCTTCCACAAAATGCTCGAAAATGTGTTCTCCAAGTCCGGAAACAATCACTTCATCCGCTTTTAATTGTTCTAATGCCTGAGCTAGTGTTGCTGGAAGATCTATGATTCCTTCCTCAATTCTTTCTTCTTTGCTCATTACATATATATTACGATCAACTGGTGCAGGAGGTGTTAATTTAGTTTTAATTCCCTCTAAACCTGCTTTTAAAAGTACGGCCATTGCAAGATATGGGTTAGCTGCTGGGTCCACACTTCTCACTTCAACACGTGTACTTAATCCACGGGAAGCTGGAATACGGATTAATGGTGAACGGTTTTGAGCAGACCATGCGACATAACATGGAGCCTCATAGCCAGGAACCAAACGTTTATAAGAATTTACAGTTGGATTGGTTACTGCTGTAAAGCTTGGTGCATGTTTTAGGATTCCTGCAATAAACTGACGGGCTGTATCACTCATCTGAAGGTCACCCGTTGGTTCGTAGAAAGTATTTTCACCATTTTTAAATAAAGAAAGGTTCATATGCATTCCCGAACCATTTACACCGAATAATGGTTTTGGCATGAACGTTGCGTGCAAACCGTGTTTACGAGCAATCGTTTTTACTACTAACTTGAATGTTTGAATTTGGTCACAAGCAGTTAAAGCATCTGCATATTTAAAGTCAATTTCGTGCTGTCCTGGTGCTACCTCATGGTGTGATGCTTCGATTTCAAAGCCCATTTCTTCCAATTCGAGGACAATGTCACGACGGCAGTTTTCACCAAGATCTGTTGGAGCTAAATCAAAATATCCACCACGGTCATTTAACTCTAAGGTTGGTTCCCCATTTTCATCTAGTTTAAATAAGAAGAATTCTGGCTCTGGTCCAAGGTTGAAATCCGTAAAGCCCATCTCGCGCATTTCATTTAGAACGCGTTTTAAGTTGTTACGTGGATCTCCGCCAAAAGGAGTGCCATCAGAATTGTGGATATCACAAACAAGGCGGGCTACTTTTCCTTTTTCTGCCGTCCACGGGAAAATTACCCATGTGTCGAGATCTGGGAACAAATACATGTCAGATTCTTCAATTCGGACAAAACCCTCAATCGAAGATCCATCGAACATCATTTTGTTATCAAGTGCTTTTTCTAATTGGCTGATGGGAATTTCGACGTTTTTGATAGTTCCAAGAATATCTGTGAATTGCAGGCGAATAAATTTCACATTTTCCTCTGATGCCAACCGCTTAATGTCTTCTCTTGAATACTTTGCCATTTTAAAACCTCCAATGTTTAAATAACCTCATCTTTAGTGAAAAAAGCGTGATATATCGCCCTGGCGCAAAGAGGAACGATTTAATCTTCCTGAATGCATTAATTCGTTACGAAGAAGTTTTCTTAGCTGCTCATTCGTTAAATCAGGCTTTGCTTTTTCCGTTTGCTTCTCCATCATGTTAGCTTGCTGGAGTTTGACCAAGAATAACTGTTTAATACCAGCCATATTTACTCCTTGATCAATTAAATCCTTAATTTCTAAAAGTCTATCAATATCATTTAAACTAAAGAGCCGCCTGTTCCCCTCGGTTCTTGCCGGAGAAATCAATTGGTGCTCTTCATAATAGCGGATTTGTCTTGCTGTTAATTCTGTTAGCTGCATGACAGTTCCGATGGGAAACAACGGCATGGAACGGCGAATTTCCTTTCCACTCACCAATTTCTCCTCCCTTTGGTTAAATTATATTGTTATTATATTTGGTGTTAGAAAAGATGTCAACAACATGTTAGATAATCTAACATGGTTTTTGAATTAAAAAGGACAGCTTGTTTGAAGCCGCCCCTTTACCTATATTAATTCAGTTCAATTAATCCTTTTTCAACTAAATGATCCAACGCAAGACACACAGCCATTTTTACATGGGCATAAGTTAAGCCGCCTTGAACATAGGCTACATATGGTGGCCTAATTGGCCCATCTGCAGTAAGTTCAATGCTCGCCCCCTGAATAAAGGTTCCCGCTGCCATAATGACATCATCCTCGTACCCGGGCATATAGCTAGGGTGCGGAGTAACGTAGGAATTAATCGGTGAGGCAAATTGAATAGCCTGGCAAAAAGCAATCATTTTCTCACGATCATCGAACTGTACGGATTGAATTAAGTCCGTCCGCTCGGCATCCCACTTAGGTGAAGAATTCATTCCTAACTTCTCCAAAAAGGCTGACGTAAATACAGCACCTTTTAACGCCTGGCCCACCACATGCGGTGCTAGGAAGAAACCTTGATACATTTCTTGCAGACTATAGAGTGAAGCACCAGCTTCTGCCCCGATACCGGGAGATGTCATGCGGTAGGAACATGCCTCGACCCATTGTTTTTTACCAACGATATATCCGCCAGTCTTGGCAATGCCGCCGCCAGGATTTTTAATCAGTGATCCAGCCATTAAATCAGCACCTACATGGCACGGCTCCAGTTCCTCGACAAATTCCCCATAACAGTTATCGACAAATACGACTACATCCTGTTTAATTTCTTTAACAAACTTAATCATTTTACCAATTTCCGCAATCGTAAAGGATGGTCTTGTTGCATAACCCTTTGAGCGCTGAATTCCAATCATTTTTGTATTTGGTTGGATTTTCTTAGCTAAAGTCTTCCAGTCGATTCCTCCTTCTTGTGTCAGCGACACACTATCATAGGAAATTCCGAATTCCTTTAATGAACCAACCCCATTACCACGAATTCCGACAATTTCTTCAAGTGTATCATATGGTTTTCCAGTTATATAAAGGAGCTCATCCCCAGGGCGGAGGACACCGAATAAGGCAATTGAAATGGCATGTGTGCCGGAAATGATTTGCGGGCGTACTAAACCTGCTTCACCGCCAAAGACATCTGCATATATTAATTCCAGCGTATCTCTGCCAATATCATCGTATCCATATCCGGTTGATGGAATAAAATGCGAATCACTCACTCTTTTGTTTTGAAAGCTTCTCAAAACCCGAAATTGGTTTGTTTCAATTCTTTCGTCGATTTCTTTATGAACATCAGCGATTTGTTGTTCGACTTCAATTACAATTGGCTGAAGTTTTTCCCCGTTTTTTAACTGTTGAAACATGCTGTGACTCCTATCTACATTTTAAATTTCTGTAATTGTCCTGTTATTTGATGATCTTCGAGTGTATAACCCTTGCAGCGATAAAACTGCTTCTCCTCAACAAAGGATAACTCTCTTAAGATTGTCTCATTTTTTAATTGAGAAAGAAGCTTTCCTTCAGTAGAAGGAACCTGCACGTCATATGGAACCATCATTTCCATAACAACCTTTTCGATTTTTTCCTTTAAGGCATGACGGTCCTCTTTATCAAAGGCACTAATAAAGGCAGTTGGTGTTTTAGCAGTTGGAACGAAATCAGGATGCTGGATATCCTTTTTATTATAAACCGTTAATTGTGGGATATCTTTAACACCTAAATCCTCAAGCAATTTATGAACCGTTTTTTCGTGATGGAAATAATCCGAATTTGACATATCGACAACATGGAGAAGCAGATCGGCTTCTTTAACTTCTTCTAAAGTCGAACGGAATGCCGCAATAAGGGCTGTTGGCAGGTCTTGAATAAATCCAACTGTGTCGGTAATCAAAGCTAAAAACCCACTGGGCAAAATCAGTTTCCGCGTCATCGGATCGAGCGTAGCAAACAGTTGATTCTCCTCAAACGACTCCGCTTCCGACAAACGATTAAAAAGGGTTGATTTTCCAGCATTTGTATAACCAACAATAGCCACCTGAAAGGCTTTATTTTTCTTTCGTCTCTCCCGGTATCTCTCGCGGTGCTGAACAATTATCGATAATTGACCTTTAATATCATCGATTCTGCGTCGAATGTGACGGCGATCTGATTCTAGCTTCGTTTCCCCAGGTCCTCTCGTTCCAATCCCAGCACCGAGACGAGATAAGGCGACACCCTGACCAGCTAGGCGGGGAAGTATGTATTGCAATTGTGCAAGTTCAACCTGCAGCTTGCCCTCTTTAGAGCGAGCCCTTTGCGCAAAAATATCTAATATTAATTGAGTCCGATCAATGATACGCGCATCTAATTCCGAAGAAAGATTCCGCTTTTGACTTGGCGACAGCTCGTCATTAAAAATGACTAAATCTGCTTCGACTTCATCAACTAGCGCTTTTAATTCTTCGACTTTTCCTTTCCCAATATAGAAAGCCGAGTGGATCCGGTCACGTTTTTGAACGACCGACATTACCACTAAACCCTTTGCCGTCTCAGTTAATGAACTTAGTTCTTCCATTGAATATTGAAATCGAATATCATCAACACGTGGCGTTTGACAGCCCACCAAGATTGCTTTTTCGAAGGTTACTTCTTGTTCCAAGCTAGCACCCTGCTTTCCTCATTTTTCTTTTCTCATCATACCAAAAAAGGATTCAATACTCTAATTTATCAGAAGAATATTTGTTGAAAAATTATTTTCCCATGTTACAATCATATTGTTTGCATTGAAGATTTTTGATTTTTTTTAATTAATTTTAATCATAGATTGTTAGTATTCATCAAGGAGAAATCAGACAATATGACATGGGAAGTTTTAAGTATGATTGGCACGATTGCCTTTGCTGTCAGTGGAGCCATTGTTGCTATGGAAGAAGAATATGATATTTTAGGGGTTTATTTATTAGGAATAGTCACCGCTTTTGGCGGAGGAGCGATACGGAACCTGTTAATTGGAGTCCCAGTATCCGCATTATGGGAACAAGGTCTTTTTTTTCAAATTGCCTTATTAGCAATTACAGCGGTATTCTTATTTCCAGCAAATCTTCTACGGCACTGGCAACGATGGGGCAACCTATTTGATGCGATTGGGTTATCGGCATTTGCGATTCAAGGCGCTATCTATGCTGCAAAAATGAACCATCCAATCAGTGCCGTTATCGTTGCGGCTGTTTTAACCGGAATTGGCGGCGGAATTATTCGTGATTTATTAGCAGGAAGAAAACCTATCGTATTGCGTTCAGAGATATACGCAGTTTGGGCGATTCTTGCAGGTCTAATAATTGGACTGAAGATTGCTACGAATTCTTGGGAATTGTATATCTTGTTTGGTCTTATTACCGTCCTTCGCGTCCTTTCCTATACATTCGATTGGAAGCTTCCAATTAGAAGAATTAGAGCACTCTAAAAAAATCGACGGATTCCCGTCGATTTTTTTTATTGGAACTGTTAATCTTCTTCGAACACCAAATCATTGCTTCTGAGGGTCATTAATTCATGCCTATCGTAACTATTTAGCATTAACAGCCTCATTGCTTGGGCCCGGACCGATTTCTCAATGACATTACGGACATATCTTCCGTTTGAAAAACTATTAGGATTTAACACCGCCTTAACCCAAATTAGATGATCTTTTAATTTCTTTTCGGCCTCGTGGCTCAAAGTGTACTCTCTCTCAATTAACATTCTTCCTGCAATATCCATCAACTGGTCAATATTGTAATCTGGAAAATCAATGACTAATGGAAAGCGGGAATGAAGTCCGGGATTTAAGGTTAAAAAGTATTCCATTTCACGGGAATATCCGGCAAGTATAAGAATAAATTCATGCTGCTTATCCTCCATATGCTTTACAAGTGTATCGATAGCTTCCTTGCCAAAATCCTTCTCACCGCCGCGACCCAGTGAATAGGCTTCATCAATGAACAGAATACCGCCATTTGCCTTCTTAATTAAATCTCTCGTTTTTTGGGCTGTATGGCCGATATATTCACCAACCAGGTCAGCACGCTCAGCCTCGATTAAATGACCTTTTGTTAACACATTCATTTTTTGAAACAGCTTACCAATTAGCCTCGCAACAGTTGTCTTCCCCGTGCCTGGATTCCCTTTAAACATCATATGAAGGGCTTGTTTTCTTGCTTTCAGACCCATATCCTCACGCTTTTTGTTCACATAAATCCAAGCATATATTTCTTTTATCATTCGTTTCATTTCTTCCATGCCAACCAATGCCCCGAGCTCCTCTTCGATTTCCTTTAAAGCTGCATGCTCAGGGGGAATGACCTTTGGAACAACTTGAAAATCGGGTAATTCTTTCGTTACTGTTTTTCTTTTTTGTGAATCGAGAACAACTCTTATTTGACCGTTACTTTTCATTCGAAATGGTTGATCCAAAGCTTTCACCTCTCAATCTGCAAACAGTGTACGTAAGGTAGCTTGATTAGGCTACTCAGAAATTCCGATTGCATTTAGTGCACAATGGAAAGCACAATCCTTCATTCTATGTGTATTCACGAACCATAAATTTCATTAAAAAAGATTTCTCCAAACAAAAACAAGGATTGAAAAATAAAAAAGAGCCCATCACTTTCTGGGCTCAATTGATTAAAATATTTATTGATTATCCAATTCTAGTTGAACATTCCTTTGTGGAGCAAAGGTTGAAATGGCATGCTTATATACCAGCTGCTGCTTTCCCTCTGATTCAAAAAGTACGGTGAAATTATCAAAACCTTTAATTTGTCCTCTTAATTGAAAACCGTTTAGAAGGAAGACCGTAACGTGAATATTGTCTTTACGGCATTGATTTAAAAATTGGTCTTGAATATTAATCGTCGTTTTCATTTGTATATCCTCCTCTTTTATCTCTACTAATATGTATTCGATTTTACTTGAAGCTTTCCTTCAACATAATGTGAAATTTCCTTTATTTTTTTTGCAAAATTGTTCACATCCGTCATATCAAACCATTCTACCACCATCTTGTTCCGAAACCAAGTCAATTGCCTTTTGGCATAGCGTCGGGAATTTTGTTTTAAATTCTCGACCGCCTCTTCTAATGTAACATATCCATCTAAATATTGATAAATTTCTTTGTAGCCAATCGCTTGTATCGATTGATACTCGCGTAAATCCTGGTCATATAAGATTTTCACTTCCGCAATAAGTCCTTCCTTGACCATGTTATCAACCCGGAGGTTAATACGCTCATAAAGGCTCTCCCGTTCCATCGATAAACCAATTAGTGCCGTATTGTACAGGAGCTCTGGCTGTTGTCTGCTTTGAAATTCTTGCATCGTTTTACCAGTCAGATGAAAAATCTCAAGAGCGCGAATCACCCTTCTCACATTGTTTGGATGGATATGCGATGCACTATCTGGATCAATCTCCACTAATTCCTGATACAACGCATTACTTCCAATTTCTCTTACTCTTTCCTCAAGCTTAAGACGAAAGGTTTCATCTCCCGGAACATCAGAAAATTGATAATCATAAATGATGGACTGAATATACAACCCAGTCCCACCGACAATAATGGGAAGTTTTCCTTTTTCAGCTATCTCCGTTATTTTAGCCCGTACAAGGTGTTGAAATTCAGCAACAGAAAAATTTTCAGAAGGCTCTTTTATGTTAATCAAATGGTGGGGAATTCCTTCCATTTCATCCTTCGTTATTTTTGCAGTCCCAATATCCATTCCACGATAAATTTGCATCGAATCCCCGCTGATAATTTCTCCGTTATACCGTTTGGCCATTTCGATACTTAATTTTGTTTTTCCTACTGCTGTTGGTCCAATGATAACTAATAATTTTTGTTTTAAATCCAAAATTTTCACACTGCCTTATTTACATTATCAGTGGAAGTAATCGTTTTTGTTCGCTTCCACGCTTACATCGTATCATATATTTGAAAAGCAGTTGAACATCAAATCAGTATATACAATATAAATCTTTTCTATGCTTATGTAAAAGACTTTTTTTATCCATGTTGCTTCCAAAGAAGGGAAGTTTTTCATGTAAATTTACAAAAGGATAACGGTTCATTTACAAACTGCTTTCTACCCCCACTTTCATGATAGGCTTGAACGTAGCTTATTTTGAAAAAATATTAAGGAATTAGGTGAAGAAATGCTTTCAAATTTTGATATGGGAATTGATTTAGGAACAGCAAATATATTGGTTTATAATAAAAATAAAGGGATTACCCTTAATGAGCCCTCTGTGGTAGCCATTGATACAAGAACAAAAAATGTGGTTGCAGTCGGACTGGATGCAAAAGAAATGATTGGAAAAACTCCTGAAAAAATCGTTGCCATTCGCCCTTTAAAGGATGGAGTCATTGCTGATTTTGATGTCACTACAGAAATGCTGAAACACGTTATGCGAAAGGCCACAAAAAAAATAGGCTTTGCCGTTCGTAAACCCAATGTAGTTGTTTGTATTCCATCCGGATCCACAAGTGTTGAACGGAGAGCGATTCATGACGCAGTGAAAAATGCTGGCGCCAAAAAAATTTCGTTGATTGAAGAACCAGTTGCAGCAGCAATTGGGGCCGGATTACCTGTAGATGAACCTGTTGCCAACGTGGTTGTCGACATTGGTGGCGGCAATACAGAAGTTGCGATTATTTCCTTCGGTGGGGTAGTTGCTTGCCATTCGATAAAAATTGGCGGAGATCGCCTGGATGATGATATTATTCAGTTTGTTCGTAAAGAATACAATTTATTGATTGGCGAAAGAACAGCAGAAAAAATAAAAATGGAAATTGGTTATGCACTTATTGATCATGAGGAACTTTTCATCGACGTACGTGGTCGGGATCTTGTGTCTGGCTTGCCGAAAACAATTAATCTTTCATCCTATGAAATTCGTAATGCGTTGAAAGAAGCACTTCAGCATATTTTAGAAGCGATCCGGGCCACACTAGAAGATTGCCCTGCCGAACTCAGTGGTGACATCGTCGACCGTGGTGTAATCCTCACTGGCGGCGGATCACTAATGAATGGGATGGAGGAGTGGCTTAGCGAAGAAATCTTTGTTCCTGTTCAGCTAGCTCCAAATCCGCTCGAATCGGTGGCAATCGGAGCTGGAAAATCGCTTGCATATGCGAGTAAAATTCTAGCAGAAGTGAAATAAGACAACTCTATTATTTGTGCAATCATTTAACAAAAAGGCTGAAGGACTAACCCCCCTTCAGCCTTTATATATTTTCTTGGTTTTTGCCTTGTAATAAAATCTAGGTCACAATTTACTACTTGGTCACCGTTCGACAAAGTTTTTCCGAATCTCTGTCACTGCAAATTACAGTACTCATCCAGAGTAAACGTTCTATATACTTGTTTTCATAATATAGAAAGTGGCTAAATATTAATGAACGTTACTATTATTGATGCTGACAGACTTAATAATGAGTGTTCAATTCTTTAGCCAACTTTATTTACTCTTAAAAATTACGTTCTTTTGGCATACTATATGTAGTATTTAGTAAAAAGGAGGAGTAATATGAGCAGAAAGAAAAATGCACCAAATGAGAACTCTCTATCTCCTAGTGACTTGTTCGCAATGGAAAGTACCCTACTAGCAATGGAAAGAACAAAATTAGCCATTGATAGAACACTATTAGCCTATATACGTACGTCCTTGACATTCTTTGCGGCTGCTGCAGCCCTTATAGAGTTTTTTGATAAAAGTATAAAGTTCAAAATCACAGCGTACATAACCATCTTTTTAGGAGCAATTCTCCTTTTGATTGGGTTTTATAATTATTACCGTTCAAAGAAATCAATCAAAAAAATACAATTGTTTAAATAATTAAATTTGCAAATTGGCATTTCAAATATTTCTTTGACTTATAAATGCGACAAAATATTACTTTTTGCGACAAAATGTGCTAAACTTTGAAAAAGGCAAATTTTACGAAAGTAAAAGACGCAAAGCCACGGACCTAAAGCAAAATTTTTGTTATGGTAGCCGGGCTGCAAATATGCTGTGCAAAGTACCCCTTTCCTAATTTGCCTTAATATTAAAGGAAAGGTGTTTTAAATGTGTAAAACCATATTAATTGCTGACGACTCAAGGTTTAGTAGAAATTTAATAATGGATATCTTACATAGAGAAGGCTTCCAAGTTTTTTTTGAAGCTTCAGATGGTGCAATTGCCGTCGCTTTGTATAAAAAAAAGTCTCCAGACATTGTGTTACTTGACTTAACTATGCCTACTTTAAATGGTCTAGATGCCTTAAGAAGAATAATTGAATTTGATCCAAGTGCAAAAGTAATTATTTGTTCCGCAATGGGGCAAAAAGGGTTAATTGTTGATGCAATAAAATCTGGAGCAAAAGACTTTATTGTAAAGCCATATTTTAATGATCTCGGTCCAGCAATTAAAAAACTATTTAGTTAATTAGCATTTCATATTGAAGTGCTATTTTTATGCCACATAATAAGAGAACATTTCATAGATCTTTTTCTTCGTACCTGGCTTCACCTTTTTCGCAAACTTTTATTAAATATTGTCACGTTACACCCTTTGTACAAGATTCATCGGCAGAGAATTTTTCAAAAGTGTTTCGAATAACGAGCTCTGAGCAAAAAATGTGGTCGAAGCTTTAAAAAAGCACAGGAGAATCCTTATATATCAAGGATTCTCCTGTGCTTGAAATTACATCACCCGTTTAAACATTTTTTCCATTTCATAAATGGAATAGTGAACGATTATCGGTCTTCCATGGGGACAGGTAAACGGATCAGATGCTTTTCGTAAATCATCCAGCAGTGCTTGGATTTCATCATTTCGTAAATGTCGATTCGCTTTAATTGATGCTTTACAGCTCATCATGATGGCTGCTTCCTCACGTAGTCTTTTAATATCCACCTTTTTCATCGCTAAAAGTTGTTCAATCATGTCTTCGATGATTTGTTTTTCTTCTCCTTTTGGAAGCCATTGCGGATGGGAACGGACAATAAAACTATTCATACCGAATTCCTCGAGAAAAATACCAACCTTTTCTAGCTCGTTTTGGTGTTCAGTAATTTTTATATAATCGTCAGTTGAATACTCAAATGTTAACGGAACAAGCATTTCCTGCAGTTCAGACTGAACCTGTCCCACTTTTTCACGGAAGTACTCATACTTTAACCGTTCCTGTGCCGCATGCTGATCGATAATATATAAGCCGTTTTCATTTTGGGCAAAAATATAGGTGCCATGCATTTGGCCGATAGGATATAGACGCGGTACTCTGCTCTCAGGTTGGTTATTAACATGATTAGCCTCTAAAACCGACTCATCATTTTCACGTTCAACCTCAATGGATTCATTCCATTGTTCCTTGCCAACCTCACCTCTAGGGAATACTGGATTTACAGACTTCCAACCTTCTGTTTCATCAACATTTTCCGCTCGGACAGGAATATTTGAATATGGTAAAGGAGGAATTGGCCTGGTTTCCTTTATCGCTTGCGCATGTATTGGCCAATCTCTGTTAATTTCTTTAGTAATCTTTGTGATTGATGTTCCTTCATCAAGAATTAACGCAGTTTGTTCCGATTTTGTTTCTTCTTTTTTCACCTGAGTATAGGCTGTCGGAATCAGGATTTTCGATTTAAAAGCATCCTTTATGATCGTTGTAACCAGTTCATTCAACTCTGCTTCCTTACTTATACGAACTTCCATTTTCGATGGGTGAACATTGACATCAACTAGCAACGGATCCATTTCGATATTCAGAAGAACAATTGGAAATCTGCCAATTGGCAACAGGGTATGGTAGC
Source organism: Neobacillus sp. (assembly GCF_031988165.1). Taxonomy (NCBI): domain Bacteria; kingdom Bacillati; phylum Bacillota; class Bacilli; order Caryophanales; family Bacillaceae; genus Neobacillus; species Neobacillus sp. The sequence continues at coordinate 57,584 of NZ_DALZYO010000023.1, read as the reverse complement.
CTTCTTGAATCGCTTTGGCTAATGGATAGTTTTTTATAAATCTACCATTTATCATCGTTGAGATATAGTTTCTTGATGCTCTTGTTACCTCTGGCATGGATGCATATCCGCTAATGGTATAATCAAGCGATTTACCGGTGATCGGTATAAGCTGCTTCGTGATTGTCATACCGTAGATAGCAGCGAGAACTTGGCGCATATCACCGTTTCCGGTCGTTTGCAGCAACTTCCGCTCATTATGAATTAAGCGAAAAGCTACCTCTGGATGGGAAAGGGCGAGCCTGTTGACAACATCTGTGATATTCCCAAGTTCTGTGTGAATTGTTTTCATATATTTCAATCGTGCAGGCGTATTATAAAATAAATCTGTAATCATAATATCGGTGCCACGTCGACTCGAAGCTTTTTCAAACGTTTCGATTTTCCCACCCTCGATGACAACCCGGTTTCCGGCACCTTCTCCGGTTGACGTTTTCATCTCAAGTCTGGAAACAGAAGCGATACTAGGCAGTGCTTCTCCACGGAACCCAAGGGTTCTAATGCGGAACAAATCATTTTCATCTTTGATTTTACTGGTGGCGTGGCGTTGAAAGGCGATTAACACGTCCTCTTCGTCAATACCATATCCATTATCCGTAATTCGAATTTTCGCAAGACCGGCTTCCTCTACCTCAATTTCAATCACGGTACTGCCAGCATCAATCGCATTTTCAACAAGCTCTTTGACTACAGAGGCGGGGCGTTCAACAACCTCTCCCGCCGCTATTTTGTTGGATAGGGCATCATCTAATTGAATGATCTTCCCCATGTTGGTCGCCTCCTAATCCATCAGCCCTTTAACTTTTTCTGCAGCTCGTACAACATGTTAATGGCTTGAAGTGGTGTTACATCTAATAAATCTAATTCTTTTATTTTTTCTAACACGCGTTTTTCCTTAGAAGTTGGTTCGTGTTTTTTCGATTCTTTAGGTTCATCAAAAAATGACAGCTGCGCAGGTTGTTCTATAATTTGTTCTACGATTGCTTTTGTTTTAATTGGAATAGTTTGCTTGTCTTGCTGCTCAAGGGCTGTTAATATCTCATTCGCGCGGCTTATTAATTCCGCAGGCAGTTCTGCCAGCTGTGCGACATGTATGCCGTAGCTCTTATCAGCAGGTCCTTCTTTAATTTTATGAAGGAAGACCACCTTACCATTATGTTCAATGGCACTGACATGAATGTTTTTTAATTTTGAAAGTCCTTCCTCTAAAACGGTCAGTTCATGATAATGGGTGGAGAATAATGTTTTCGCACCAATCCGCTTATGAATATATTCAATCATCGCCTGGGCAAGGGCCATTCCGTCGTAGGTTGAGGTTCCACGGCCGATTTCATCGAACAAGATTAAGCTATTTTGTGTTGCATTGGTAATCGCATTCTTTGCTTCAAGCATTTCGACCATGAACGTACTTTGACCTGAGATCAAATCATCGGCAGCTCCAATCCGTGTAAACACCTGGTCAAAAATTGGCAGCGTTGCCTCAGATGCCGGGACATAGCAGCCGATCTGTGCCAAAATGGCGGTCAAGGCAATTTGGCGCATGTACGTACTCTTACCAGACATATTCGGACCAGTTATCAACAAGACTTCACGGTCGCTGTCCATATAACAGTCGTTCGGCACATATTCCTGAGCATTTAACACTTTTTCCACAACTGGGTGCCGGCTATCTTTTACTGCTACCCGACGATCTGTAGAAAATTGCGGCTTTACATAGCGCCTATCTTCACTGACTTTGGCAAAACATTGCAGGACATCGAGCTCACTGACGATTTTTGCTAAAGCTTGTAAACGGGGAATCTGTTCCTTCACTGTCTCGCGGATTTCGGTAAATAACTCATATTCAAGTTCACCACATTTTTCTTCCGCTTGTAAAATTAACGCTTCTTTTTCTTTTAATGCTGGTGTAATAAAGCGTTCCGCATTCGTTAACGTTTGCTTACGCTCATATTGCCCTTCTTCTAATAGATGCAAATTTGCTCTTGTCACTTCAATATAGTAGCCAAAAACGCGGTTATAGCCAACCTTCAACGACTTAATCCCGGTTTTATCCCGCTCTTCCCGTTCAAGTTGGGCAATCCAGGTTTTTCCGTTTCGACTTGCATCTCGATATTGATCCAACTGTGCATGATAACCGTCGCGAATCATATTTCCTTCTTTTAAGGAAAGCGGTGGATTTTCAACAATCGCCTGCTCTAATAAATCCGTGACTTCTTCACATGGATCAAGCTGCTCAGCTATTTGATTCACCTGTTCATCCTGCATATTTTGCAGGATTTGTTTTACTAATGGTACCTGCATTAAGGATCGTTTTAATTGTACCAAATCGCGGGCATTAACATTGCCAAAGGCAACACGCCCTGCTAAACGCTCTAAATCATAAACTTCCTTTAATTTTTCCCGAAGCTCTTGGCGTTCAAAATAATGATTCAATAGGACATCAACGATGGTTTGACGGTGCTCAATTTCAGTTTGATTAATCAACGGCCGGTCAATCCAGTGCTTTAACATCCTTCCGCCCATGGCCGTCATTGTCTCATCAAGCAGCCATAATAAGGAGCCTTTTTTCCCTTTTGAGCGAATGGTCTCCGTTAATTCAAGATTGCGTTTTGAATAATAATCAATTTTCATATATTGATGAATTTGATAAGTAGTGACAGGCTGAAGATGGTCAAGACTTCTTTTCTGCGAACGGTATAAATAGTTAAATAGCCTTGCCACAGTTTGCTTCAATTTATCTTGATTTAAATTCTCTAGCAGATGGGAATAATTCAAATCTAGCGAACTATTATCTTCAAACGAAATCGCCAGCACATCGCGTTCACGCATCTTCTTTTGCAGTTCTCCATCAAAATTGCTGGGCAAGACGACCTCTTTAGCACTCAAAACCGCTAGTTCATTCAAAACGTCATCAAAATTATTCGAGAGCAAGGTAACCTTGCTTTCACCTGTTGAAATATCGTTGTAGGCAATACCATATGTTTGATCATCAAAGGCGGTAATCGAGGCAATATAGTTGTTTTCTTTATCCGTTAATCCTTTTCCATCCATCACCGTACCTGGCGTGATTAACTGGACTACCTCCCGTTTAACCATTCCTTTTGTTTGTTTTGCGTCTTCCATTTGCTCACAAATCGCAACTTTATAGCCTTTTGAAATAAGCTGTTCAATATAGTTAGCGGCTGCATGGTATGGTACACCACACATCGGAATTCGTTCATCACTGCCACCTTCTCGGCTTGTTAATGTTATCTCCAATTCCTGTGATGCCTTAATCGCATCGTCAAAAAACATTTCATAAAAATCACCTAGGCGAAAAAATAAAAAGGCATCTTGATAATCTGCCTTAACGGTTAAATATTGCTGTATCATCGGCGTATAAGCAGCCATAATGACCTCCACGGTTATATTCATTTCGAGTATCTTCGACAAACTATTATAACACAAAATGAGCGTGTCAGGCACTCGTCGATTATTCTCCAAATTAAAGGGATATCCCAGTATAAATAGAGAATTGACAATCTACAGTTTGAGTAATCAAAAAAATAAAGGTGCAGAAGAATTCTTCTCCTGCACCTTTACAATCAACATCTTATCATTTATTAAAAATTACATTTAATTTAACAGTACCATTTGCTTCTTCAACAATATTAGTTATTTGAATGCCTGTTTCAGTGCCCTTTTTCGACCATTTGTATAATGAGGTTGTGTTTGGACCCACATTCCCTTTAGGACTTATAGAGGTTACTTTGTATTTACCAGGGAATACATCGCCTGAATCTCCATCATTCAAATAGTGCTCCAAATCAAAGGAACCATCTGCTTGAACAACACTTACCGCATAATGCCGCTCTCCATTGGCAGGATTTACTGGCAACTGTGCTAAACCAAGATGGTTTAAATCCCAGTTTTGCGCTTCATTTGGTCTCCAGAAATTACGTGAGAGAATATCCTCCACCACATGATAGACGACTAATCCATGTAATTTGTTACCATCTAAGTTGTATTCTAATCCAGCATCAAAACCAGTTTGCTGGCGATTCTCTAATAAGAAGTATTCACGACCGTCCGAGCCAGGAACATTAACCTTATAAATATCGGGCTGCTGTTCTACTGGACGAAGAGTTAGTTGTTGATTTTTATTCACTTCAATCGCCTTAGCAAAGCCAAGATATGTTTTTGACCATGCATCTGGATGGACTGGTGAATTTCCTGAGTAATAACGGTTATTCATGTCACGACCGTATGAACCACCAGCCATTAAACTATACATTCCCACTCCTTCCGAATCATAACCATAATCATATAAATCTGGCAGCCCTAGAACATGACCAAATTCATGTGCAAAAACCCCAACGCTAGGTGGAGATGGTTCTCTACCATTATAATCCGGTCCCACAACATCAGGATTTGATATTTTTAAATATCCTGTAATATCCTGCCCCACCTCTGGAACGATATTATACGTATCCACCGCTACACCATTAACCACTGTGTGCTCTAATGTTGACTCATCAGGCTCCACCCCAGTTTGATAATATTGTCCGAAATAGCTTGCACTTGTAATATCCCATTTATGTGACCATATTAGGCTTGGGTCCAAGCTAAATTCTGCACCCGTTCCACGATGGATGATTAGTAGATTAGGTACAATTTTGTCAATGGTTTGCCCGTCCTTTATAAATGATGTGGCATCAGCACCATGCAGCCAGAAATCACCTGGTTGTGCTGGAACGGCATATTGGGAGAAGTCTACATCCTTTGATGCTAGATTAATAGCATCTTTTACCAACTCCCCAATATGTGCATCTCCATTTTGATTATGGTACCCTTTGTTCTGACCTAAATAATAGTCATAGGAATGCGGCAAGGTATACCATCCTGCAACATCAATATCCATACTGAATTTTCCATAGCTAACTTCTTTATAGAAATTCTTCATTGTGCGATTGGTAGAAGCTTTCTTTCCATTGAAAGTTGCTAGATGTTTAAACATATCCAATCTATAAGGATTAAACATATCTCCATTTATAAGATCATCAAATTGATTAATTGGGATTGGGTCATATTTAACACCTGGAACAGCACTTTTTCCATCTGCAGCTAAAGGAAAATCCACCACAATGGCAATCCCTTTTGTCTTCAAATCCTCCACTCTTTTGGGCTGTAACCTCTCAGTTTCTTGTGGCTTACTATACGATTTACCATTATAGCCGTGTAGTTCTTTTCCTTTAATCGTGCCGCCTTTCTTTAAAACATCTTTTGAGAGATTAGGATCAACTTTTTGATAGTCTGGAAGCTTGGGTGTAAATTCCTTTTTCGTGACTGGAGTTGATTTCGCAAATGCTGGAACAATAGAGAAAAATACCATTGCTAATACAAGTCCAAGTGAAAAAATTTTTTTCATTACATTTCCCCCTTTAACAGTTTGGTAAATAGTAATAGTGCTAATACACTACCAAATATTATTATAATTTCATATGCCGGAATATTATGTCGATTATCCTTGTTAGTAAATTACTTTTTTTGCCATACTTTGTTGAAGGGAAGTGTCTAATGATAGACAATTAGTTTTATTTCTTAACAGAATTAAAATTTTCTATTTAAAAATTACTTCATATTGTAATAACAATAAATTTCATTAAAGGAGTAAAAGCTATTTCATCGAATATACTTTACTAAATGTTTGAATAAAAGAATTAATAACATAAATGGGGTGGTTAAATGGTAGAGTGGTTTGGACACAGTAACAAAAACTATGATTTTCAGATGTTTTCCCTAAGTCACTTTGTTGTTATTTCCATCTTCATTTTAGTTTCAATCTTGATATTTTTGTTTAGAGGTAAGCTGAAAGCAGAAGAATGGAGATATGCTGAAATCGGGGTAGCAATTTCGTTGATTATAATGGAAACAACTTATCATTTATGGATGTTACAAAATGGTAGTTGGCATATTAGTCATGCCATACCTTTGGAATTGTGCAGCATCAGCTTGATTTTAACAGTGATATTATTACTGACAAGGAAAAAATTAATTTATGAGATTCTATTATTTACTGCATTACTAGGCGCATCTCAGGCGTTATTCACCCCATTATTACGTTATGACTTCCCTCATTTTCGGTTCTTTCATTTCTTTTATACTCATTTAATGATCATCTGGGTGCCGCTCTATTTTACTTGGGCAAAGGGATACAGGCCAACCATCTGGTCCGTATTAAAATTGTTTATCTTTTTGAATGTTCTAATGCCGGTTATTATGTTTATTAATAAGCTGGTGGGCGGAAATTATATGTTCTTAAGTCACAAGCCAAGGAGCGCAAGTTTATTGGATGTTCTCGGCCCCTACCCCTGGTATATTTTATCGTTAGAAGGTTTATTAATTTCATTAAGTTTAATCGTTTGGTTGATTTTCCGCGAAAAAGCTGGGAAAAAAGCAGAAATGACCAGAAATCTGCCGATTCAATAAAATCAACTTTTTATTGACCTTTTCCGATTAACTCATTATAATAAATAACGTTCCTATTTTTGTGTCTCAGTAGCTCAGTAGGATAGAGCAACAGTTTCCTAAACTGTAGGTCGGAGGTTCGAATCCTCTCTGGGACGTCTAAAAACCCTTGCATAGCAAGGGTTTTTCTATTTTATCTGTTATAGTTATACTTTTACTTATTAAATAGCCAATTTACCACCATATGAGACAAAAACCTATTGTCAAAGAAATTATTTTGCTTTTATATGTAATGCTTATTAATCATTCCTGGTGATAATCCAATAAAAATAATTCCCCGTAAGGAGTCTTTCTATCTTTTCTTCAAATAAGCACCCGTTCGTAATATTAGGTTAGCCAGATTTCTGGTTGACCTTTTTTATATGGTCTTATCATATAGGTAGTCGGGGGAAAACGTCGCACGCGTGGTATTAGATCCCGTTAGCCAAACTGTTCACCCCCTACTTGTATAAACATGTTTCAGAATGTTTAGGACTATGATCCCGGTTATTAAGCTTTCATCTATAAACATTTCACTGCGTTATGAATATTTTATGGCATTTATTCACAAAACAACATAAGAAGTCTAATTACGTGAAGGAGTTGATCGTGTATGCCACAATGGCACCCTCGCCGCGAGCAAGTCACACAAAGGATGTTACCTCCCGAATTTTCTGTAAATCCTCTATTCTCCCGCAAAGGAGAAGAGGCCGTTCCACGTTTTCGGATGCGTGAACAAGGCATGTTGCCAGAAACTGCGTATCAAATTGTCCACGATGAAATTGCTCTAGATGGCAATGCACGTCTAAACCTTGCAACATTCGTTACCACTTGGATGGAACCCAGTGCAGATCTCTTATATGCCAAATCAGTCGAAAAGAACATGATTGATAAGGACGAATACCCGCAGACAGCGGCAATAGAGGAACGGTGTGTTCGAATTCTAGCCGATCTATGGCATGCGCCCTCCCCGCAAAATACGATAGGTGTTTCGACAACGGGATCGTCGGAAGCGTGTATGCTCGGTGGTCTTGCGTTAAAGCGGCGCTGGCAAAACGCGCGTAAGAAACAAGGGAAGCCGATTGACCGGCCAAATATCGTATTTAGTTCCGCTGTTCAGGTCGTTTGGGAAAAATTCGCGAACTATTGGGACGTGGAGCCGCGTTATGTGAATATTACCCCGAATCATCCTTATCTGGATCCAGAGGGTGTACTCGCTGTCGTAGATGAAAATACAATCGGTGTGGTGCCGGTTCTTGGGGTAACCTACACAGGACTTTACGAACCGGTCGCCGCTATTGCGAGAGCATTGGACGAGTTTCAGGCAAAAACGGATCTTGATATTCCGATACATGTAGATGCTGCTTCAGGAGGATTTATAGCACCGTTCCTTCAGCCGGACTTAGTCTGGGATTTTCAGTTGACCAGGGTGAAATCCATCAATGTTTCCGGACATAAATATGGATTAGTTTACCCAGGGCTGGGATGGGTCATTTGGCGTGAGGCTGAGGATCTCCCTGAGGATCTCATCTTTCGGGTTTCCTATTTAGGTGGGAACATGCCAACCTTTGCCCTGAATTTCTCTCGTCCTGGAGCACAAGTACTCCTGCAATATTATAACTATTTGCGTTTAGGCAAAGAAGGGTACTATGAGGTGCAAAAGGCGTCTCAGGCAGTGGCGCAATTCCTTAGCAAAGCGATTCATGACATGGGACCTTTTGAACTATTTACTGACGGCTCGGATATTCCGGTATTATCATGGCGACTGAAAGAAGGCTACACATCAAACTGGAATCTTTACGACTTGTCCCGCCAATTGCGTACATTTGGCTGGCAAGTGCCGGCTTATCCTTTACCCCCGGACATGGAAGATGTCACAATTATGCGCGTTGTGGTTCGAAATGGATTCTCCATGGACTTGGCTCACTTGTTCTTAATGAACTTCAAACAAGCCGTTTCATTTCTGGATTCTCTGGATGGACCAATACCACATGACACGAAATACGACAATGTTTATCACCATTGATGTCGAAACAATCAAGAGAGTAGCGGTATTATGTCAAGACCTTATGTTAGCATAATATCTAACGTGTCAGCTCTGTTTTTGAAGGAGTTCACCAATTTACCACCAAACATCCTCTCTAGGACGTACAAAAACCCTTGCCTAGCAAGGGTTTTCTGTTTTAACTATTTTTTAGACTATATTATATTGTTTTCATTCATTTTTCGATCCCTCTGTCGACGTTTGATTCAGAAGAACACATTGAATATTTTGATACGAAAAATCATTAACTTTGAATTATTGGAAATAATTAGGTGTTTAACTAGTCCACAAACCCTTTGATTACATAGACTAATGTTGAAATACACCAAATTCATAAGGAGGTCTTTATATATGCATAGAAATTGGGGTTATCCATATGGAGGTGGAGGTGGTGGTTGCTTGCCACATTATGGTGCATGTCCACCACAATACTGTCCACCTCAAATGTTGCCTACTCAATACGATCCACCGCTATTTTCACCACCGCAACAATTTGTAAAAACGAATTTGTCCAACACAGTCGTGGCTCATGTTCACCCTTCTCACACCACTACAGTCAACAAGCATATGATTAATCATCAACACTATTTCCCGCACACAGAATCCTGTGTAAATGAATGTTGTGAACATCATACAATGTGCGGAGTACCTCATAACCCTTGTTGTCCTTCAGGCCCATTCGGATATTAATTTCGAGAAGCCCCCATTCGGGGGTTTTTCATTTATGCTAAATAGTTAATCATATATACCGTAGGTACACAATTCGCAATCCACACTGCTTAATGTGTATTAGTAATTCATCCATAGACAACCACATACTTGTGCGGATAAACAGAAAGAACATGCTTTTTTTCTCATTAAAACATATAATGATAAAAAATTAGTTGGTGATAGCATGTACACCATTATTACTGGGACCGATGGACCATTATACTTAGGTTTCCCTTCACCCACGTTTGGAGCTTGGAGTCAGATCATACACTATAATCCTTATAGTTATCATATTGGACATAGCATCATTCACATGACACCGATCCTCTTTGGACATCCAGCTGCTTTTCCATATTTAGGACCTTACGTCCCTTTTCGAAATAAATGATTTTCCAGTCTTTATTCTGGCAACGCTTTACCCTAAATTGTATCTTAGGCATTATATGTACTGATTTGTAAGCATTCGAGAATATCTTGATAAGTTTCCATACAAATGCAAGTAATTTAGGTTTTCCTGGAATTCACATAAAAGCACAAGTACCCTATCCATTTTTAGTTAAAATAACACCAAGGCTACAGGAAGGGATGGATCGGCTTCGTTCGGTAACACTTTTTTGGGGTAAATTTTAGTAAATGGTTTGGGATTGTTCCTACTTTATAGACAAAGGACAGATTAACTCAACCTGCCCTTTGTTCCTTTCATTTTAGTAGCCCATGAAAGAAGCTCCTACAATGATCAGTAAAATGAACAGGACAACGATTAACGCAAAACCACTTCCCATTCCATCACCCATAAATAACACCTCCAGTAATTATTTAATACTTTTCTCAATGGAAAAATGCATACCGTTAGGTTGCACAAAAAACTAACAGAAACTCGAAAGAACGATAATTAACAAAATGAACAAGACAACAATTAATACAAAACTACTGCCTCCGCCATAGCCTCCACCGTAGCCATAACCTCCGCCGCAACCATATGATCCCCAACACATATCTTTTCACCACCTATTGAAATATTAGAGGGAAAACACTTTACTATGTATATATATTTCATAAGAAAAGGGTTGATTGGACAATCATCATAGTGTAAGAACAAAATCAGCAAACTTTTGAAAAAATTTCTAAAATTGAAAAGAAGCATTTGCAATACATGCAAACGCTTCCTAAGAGGTAAATATATATGAGCTGGTGCGGTGGTAGTAATATCATATGTAATCGAAAAAAAAGGGAATGGACAAGTGCTGAAATTTTAAAAATAAGCAGATGGACATTTTAGATGACATCAGGTCTCAGAATATTCGCTACCGTTATGTATATCCACATCCCAATTAAATTAATATGATTGTATCCATAGCTAACGTTACCCGTTGACACGAATTTAACGAACTAATTATGATTTTCCCTTCAATCCTGGGAGATGTTATTTTATTTATTTTTTACACTTTTGATTGGTGGACTTGTGTTAGCGAATACTGGTGACTTTTCAAAAGTTATTCCTAATCGCTAGGACTCGTTTTGCCGCTATATTTATGAGAATGAGGATGTGTGCCATTAACTGTCGTTACGCGTTGAAAATTATGATAGTGTAATGAAATTTTTAATGTTTTTATTCCTTTCCAGTCACAACTTGAAATAATTCTTCCTGGTCAATGTTACTGCCGGTGAATTCATGCGTTAAATTTCCTGAGGAATCAAAAATAAAGGTTTTATTATCATGCAAAACTTCTGCACCTTTTTTCTCAAAATGCACACCGAGGGTATTAGTCAATTTTTTAATCTCACTCATATCCCCTGTCAGCATTTTAAGGTAGGACCTTTCAAAATTCATTTTCTGCGCATGTTCCTTCATCACTTCAGGAGTATCATTTTCAGGATCAAGCGAAACAGAGACGAGTAAAAGATGATCAGAATTAATCCCTTTCGTTTTTATTTTCTGCTGTAAACTGTTGAAATTCCCCAATAATATTGGGCATGCATTCGGATCCATGCAGTTCAAATAAGTGAATGTCATGACTGTTGTTTTCCCTAAAAGCCCCTGTTTTGTCACAGTATTCCCATTTTCATCGATTAACTTAAAATCCGGTAATGCCGTCTGAGTTGTTACTTTATGGGCATTCACAGCCGTTTTTACTTCGACAGTGAACTCCTTTTCCACCTCAAATTTTTCGCCATCGTGCTCCACGATTATATTTGCCACCCAGTCACCTTGCATCGGCAAATTGACAATTCCAATATACTTGCCATCCCCAATTTCTTCCACAGTAACAGGAATTGTTCCATGGTCCATATTTTTCATATTCAAATTAGCCTTTAACTTAGCCAATTTTACGGGCTTACCCTGCTTGTCTTCAATTTTTATTTGCATTGCCATTGTTTTTCCTGGAGTAAATGTTTTGGGTGTAGATAGTTTCACATTATAGTCAGTTGAATGACCACACCCAGCAATTATCACTAATAAAATACTCATTATAAAGAAAGCAATTCTATTCATTTCTCTCGACCTCTCAGTAATATTTTTGAATTAAGATTAAGCTGTTCCATTTATTATAGGCCCCCGCCATTTTTTAGACTATGAAGTACTTCACTTATCAGTAATTTTCCTTACCTGCTTTCAATAAGAAATGTTTTATGTTTCTTGCCAAATACGCTCTAGAAAATTTCCAGTCTGTCTTTAACGAACAAATCAGCCCTATTATTAATTAGACACTAAAATAAAGAACAAATCGGAACCTTATCCAATAAAATAAAATTAGCTAATCAATATCATTCAATTGGAATGACCCATGTTTTTAAGGAGTGGTCATATGGGAATCATTACTGGAAAAGAGTTTATTGACCGCATTAATCAGTTAAATACAGATATTTGGTTTGACGGGAAGAAGATTGAAGGAAACCTATCTGAACATCCTGCCTTCAAGGGAATCATTCAGAGCAAAGCATCTCTATATGATTTGCAGGCCGATCAAAACCTAAAGACCAAGTTGACTTACCTTTCAGCAGAAACAGGAGAAACCATCGGACTTTCCTATTTGCAGCCAAAAACCAAAGATGATTTAAGGATGCGAAGGAAGATGATTGAACTTTGGGCAAAACACTCGAATGGAATGATGGGAAGAAGTCCCGATTATATGAACACTGCCGTCATGTCTTTTGCCTCTTCGACTGCCCTTCTAGTAGCAAAAGAAAATTGCTTCCCAGAAAATATTCTATCCCTTTATGAAAGGGCTAAAAAAGAGGACCTTTCATTTACCCATACATTTATCACGCCACAGGTGAACCGTTCACAACTCCATTTTGAATCTTCTAAGGAGCCGATTTCGGCAAAGGTGATTGGTGAAAATGAAAATGGAATCATCATTAAAGGTGCCCGCCTGTTAGCTACTCAAGGCGGTCTAACGGATGAAGTGCTGGTTTACTCAGCAGGGGGAGTGTTTAATGAGTCTGAAGCGTACGCTTTTTCCATCCCATCTGATACAAAAGGGTTAAAATTTATTTGCCGGGAATCTTTTGCCGGCGGAGACTCATCCTTTAATTATCCTTTAAGTTCACGATATGAAGAAATGGATACAATCCTTGTCTTTGATCAAGTGTTAGTTCCATGGGATCGTGTATTTTTTTACAACAATGTTGAAGTTTCTAACCAATTTCTACTCCAAAGCTCCTTTCACCACTTTGCAACTCATCAGGTAATCACTAGGCAGATAGTAAAAACTGAATTTCTTTTAGGTATTGCAGAGCTTCTTGTCGAGACGATTCAAGTCAGTGAGTTTCAGCATATCCAAGAAAAACTTGCTGAAATCATCATAGGGCTTGAAACGATGAAGGCACTTTTAGTTAAATCTGAAGTAGAAGCAAAATTAGATGAATGTGGATATATGAGTCCTAGTATTATACCTCTTCAGGTAGCCAGCATTATTTATCCAAAAATTTATCCAAGGTTCAGCGAAATAATTCAAATCGTTGGGGCAAGTGGCATGGTATCTATTCCGACAGAAAAAGACTTTGATTCTGTCATAAAAACTGATTTGGACCAGTATTTAAAAGGGGCTAATACGTCTGCAGAGAACCGTGTAAAAATATTTCGTTTGGCCTGGGATCTAACAATGAGTTCATTTGGTACACGACAAACCCAATATGAAAGATACTTTTTTGGGGATCCCATTCGGCTTTCCAGCCATTTATACAAAACTTATGCAAAAGAAAATCATGTTAAGCACATAGTTGATTTCTTGAATTTAAAATAAAATAGAAGAAAGGATTATTTACGCTCCTTCTTCACTACCAAAAAAATCAGTTACTTCCCCTTTACCCTAAGAACTACCAATTACAATGGGAATTTTATTTTTCAATCTCTTTAATCTTTTATCCATAACACATTCCTCTTTTTTCCTTAGAAAAATGAAACTAAAAAAGCTAAAATGACGAAATTCGACTTTATCATTTTAGCTTTATTTTTATATTTTTAGTTAAATTTTTTTAGTGATTTGACTTTCTATATCTCATTTTGGCGCACTAACTGTCAGTGCCTAAATCAAAGCTAAAATAGTTAATCCAACTGCACTAAAATAGTAAAAAATTCTCTAGATTGACTGAATTCTTCGATTACCCTTCTGCCATCAATCGATATTTCCCACTATAATAAATGAGCGGCTCGGAATCTTCCAATTGGATATTTGTTACCTTGCCAATAAACAGCGTATGATCACCCTCGACATGGGCAGCTGTTACTTCACAGGTAATTTGTACCACAGCGCCGGGCAATACTGGAACCCCGCCTAGTTGGTCAAACACTACCTCTTGATGATTTTTCACTTGACCAGCAAAAATCATCGATAATTCTTGCTGATTGGCAGCAAGGATATTGACAGAAAATTTCCCGCTTTGATATATTTTTTCAAGCATTTGTGCTTTTTCGGCAATTGAGACCACCACTAATTTCGGATTGAGGGACACAGACATAAAGGCATTTGCAGTCATGCCATGAACCTTGCTATCCACTTCTGTTGCAACCACTGTTACACCTGTAGCAAATTTGCCCATAGCGTTTCTAAATTGTCGATCATCCATTTAACTTCCTCCTTTTCCCCCAGCCAAATTATATTTTAAATACTTATAAAGTATTTAAGAATTCTCTTACTTGGTCTGCGGTTTTGGCGTTAGCACTATGCAAATGACCAAGCTTTTTGCCATTTTTGAATACTAATAATGATGGAATCCCCATTACTGTTTGTTCTTCAGCCAGGTCTGGGAACTCATCTTTATCAATTTTAAACCATTTTTTGTCTTGATTTTCTTCCGTAATTTCATCGATAAACATATTCAAACGTTTACAGTCTGGGCACCAAGAAGTTGTAAAAATTCCAACTGTTAGTTGATCCTCTGCTATTTGATCACGATATTCTTGCTCTGTATTAATTTGTTTCATGATTTATCCTCCTAAAATTGCTTTGTTAACTTATTATACAAGATTATATTGTTTTCGAACCACATCAAATACATTTTCTAACCTAAGAGAAAAAAAGTATGTTGAACTAATTTTGTACCTACCGTTCGGTACAAAATTAGTTTAACATACTAACAAAAAGATAAGAAATTAAAACTCCTAGTTATTAACCCCAATTCCTTGTTGGAGAAATTGGGGCCTTATCGATACTGATATATACATGAATGTAGGATAAGAATAAATATCTTAAACTTACAGACTCTTACTTTTTTAATAGCCGGATAATTCTTCCTTCCCTTCGAATAATGAAACAGCTCGACTGGAACCAATTCTTGATGCCCCTGCCTCTACCATTGCTCTCAAGCCATCATAATCCTTTACGCCTCCTGAAGCTTTTACTCCTATATTTGACCCTACTGTTTTCCTCATTAATGCTACATCTTCAACTGTTGCCCCGTACATGGAAAAACCAGTTGATGTTTTGACGTAGTCAGCTCCAGCTTTTACAGATAATTCACAAGCGCGGACTTTTTCTTCTTCTGTTAATAAACATGCCTCTATAATTACTTTAACCAAGGCTTTTCCTTTTGCCACATCCACTACGACACGAATATCTCGTTCTACAAGTTCATCATTTTTATCTTTCAATGCTCCAATATTAATAACAGTGTCAACCTCCGTGGCACCATTTTCGATAGCATTACTTGCTTCAAACGCTTTAGATTCAGGAGTATTGGCTCCTAATGGAAAACCAATAACGGTACAAACATTTACATTAGAACCTTTTAAGTTCTCTGCTGAGGTGTATACCCAAGTTGGGTTTACACATACTGAAGCAAACCCATATTGTTTTGCTTCTTCACATAACTTAATAATTTCTTCCTTATTCGTTTCGGGATTGAGTAATGTGTGATCAATTAAATTGGCATAGTTCATCTGAGGTGTCCCCTTTCATAGATAAAACACATAAATATTTTTTCTTAAAGTTTTTATTTAGTTGCCAGTTGTTCTTTTATTACACGTAATGATTTCATTTCGTAATCTTCTGCACCCTGTACAGGAAGACCTGCTTCCATATTTTTTTGTGTGTATACTAGATTTTCTTCTGTCACAATTTCTCCTGGAATAAAAATTGGAATACCTGGCGGGTAGACCATAACAAATTCCGCAATAATTCTTCCGGCAGCTTGTTCAAACGGAACCACTTCACTTTCCGCATAAAATGCATCACGGGGAGTTAGTGCTAATACAGGGATTTCAGGCAATAATACAGAAATTTCCACATTTTGATCTGACTGATGCTTAAAGTCCGCTGAAATTTCTTGTAAGGCTTGAACAAGTTTCAGCAATTCTTCTTCAGAATCTCCTGAAGTAACAATACAAAGAATGTTATACAAATCCGAGAGTTCAACCTCGATATTAAATTTCTCACGGAGTAAATTCTCTACATCGTATCCGGTAAGACCCAACTGTTTTACGGAAATCAGCAGTTTGGTTGGATCGATAGCGACCGCAGCGTTTGTCCCCAATATTTCACGACCAACACAATATATATGATCAATTTCATTAATTTTGGCGCGTGTTAGCTCTGCCAATCGAATCGTATCTTCTAATAAAGCCTGTCCTTCAGTCGCTAACGATTTTCTTGCAACATCTAATGAAGCCAGTAACAAGTAAGAAGTTGATGTTGTAGTCAGCATACTTAATACAGCTTGAACGCGATTAGGTGAGATTAGATTCCCACGTAAATTTAAAATAGAACTTTGAGTAAGCGAACCACCTAGTTTATGAACACTGGTGGCAGCCATGTCAGCACCTGCCTGCATGGCAGAAAGCGGCAGTTCATCATGAAATTGAATATGTGCACCATGTGCTTCGTCCACTAATACAGGGATTTCATGAGAATGAGCAATATCTACTATTTTTTTCAAATCACCCGAAATTCCAAAATAAGTCGGATTAATGACAAGTACAGCTTTGGAATCTGGATGCTGTTCTAATGATCTTTCAACTGATTCCGGGGTAATACCGTGTGATATACCTAGATTAGGATCCACTTCTGGATGGATAAAAATAGGCGTTGCGCCTGATAAAACGATTCCACTCATAATTGATTTGTGTACATTACGTGGTACGAGGATTTTATCTCCCGGTCCACAAACAGACATAACCATAGCCATAATTGCACCGCTTGTACCTTGTACTGAAAAAAAAGTGTAATCAGCTCCAAATGCTTCTGCAGCTAAATCCTGTGCGCGTTTAATCATTCCTTTAGGCAAATGTAAATCATCTAGAGGACCTATGTTAATTAAATCGATAGAAAGAGCATTATCGCCAATAAATTCTCTAAATTCAGGATCCATTCCTTTTCCTTTTTTATGGCCTGGGATATGGAATTGAACCGGATCTTTTTTTGCATGTTCAACAAGTGCCGTAAATAAAGGAGTTTCTAATTGATTTCGCTCCATTGCAGTCCAACTCCTTTTCTAGGTTAGTGTAAAATCTATTTGAAAGTAAGGTTGCCCATTTATCTTTTCCTACAAGCTGATGATAAGGATTGGGAGTGGCACTAGTTCCTCTCTTCTTCTAATAAATCCTTCACGCCTTGATATATAAGTTCTAATAGTAAAATGAAATCTTTCACTTCATATAATATAGAAATAGAAAAAGATTGAGACCGTCCAATCCGATATTTTTTTCATCATCCACTTAATTGATACGGTGAATAAAGGGTGTTCATAAGTTTTTAGAATTACTATTTTTTCAAAAAACACCAAGTACTTGACAATGGTTAGGCATAACGATTTAATTTTCAATGAATGACTAATTTAAAAATATCACTTTTAAATTCAACATCATAAAATAGTAGTCAAAATTAATGGGAGTGAAATTGGTGGAATGGAAGCCAGATAAACAAAGCGATATTCCTATTTATCAGCAAATCGCTAATTATATACAAAAGAGAATTGCTTACGGGGAATATCCTCCAGGTACAATTCTTCCCTCTGAAAGAAGCCTAGCAAAAGAATTGGACGTAAATAGGGGCACCGTAATTTCCGCTTACGATGTTTTATATTCAAATGGAATGGTGGAGCGAATCAAAGGGAGTGGTACGAAAGTCAATACAAACGTGTGGGGGCTATCACGTACAAGAATCCCTAACTGGGATCTTTATGTCGAACGAGGATCTTTTTTACCTAACCTTCCGCTATTTCAACATTTACGTGGTGAAGTTCATGAAAAGAATATAATCAACTTTGCAAGCGGTGAGCTTGCTCATGATTTGATGCCCTATGGTGCTTTTCGAGAAATCCTTTCTAAACATGAATTCCATCAATCTCTTGGTTATGAGCACCCTCAAGGCAATCTAAGCCTTCGTGATGAAATCGTTACCCATTTAAAGGAATTTAGAAACATCGAATGCTCCAGCCAGTCTGTCTTAATTACATCCGGAGCCCAACAGGCACTTCACCTAATTATTCAATGTTTGTTAAACCATGGTGATGCTATTGCCTATGAAGATCCATCGTATGCACACTCTCTTCCGACTTTTCGGTCAGCCGGCTTAAAAACATACAAGTTGCCAATCGGAAAGAATGGCTTAAACCCAGAAGATATTTTGTATTTGTATAGAAAACATAAAATAAAAATGGTCTTTCTTAACCCAATTTTTCAGAATCCAACAGGAACGATTCTATCTTTGGAGAATAGGAAAAGGGTGTTAGATATTAGCCAAGAACTAGGAATCCCTGTTGTGGAGGATGACCCCTATAGCTTAATTTCATTTTCTGAAAGCACAAATACTTCCACACTAAAATCTCTGGACAATAGTGGAACAGTCTTATACATTAGTTCCCTTTCAAAATTGGCCGCTTCAGGGCTACGGATTGGATGGATCATTGGCCCAGATAACGTGATTCAACGACTTGCCGACGCTAAACAACAAATTGATTATGGGCATAGTATTTTTCCTCAATGGGTTGCTGCTGAATTTCTTGGTTCGGATAGTTTTGGAAAGAACATCATAGATTTAAAACTTAAGCTTATAGAAAAGAGAGATGTATTAATCACTTCGTTACAAGAAGAACTTTCACACCAGCTTGAATTTCATATTCCTGAAGGTGGAATCCATCTTTGGTGCCGACTGTTAAATGAAGATCTCAATGAATACAAATTACTTGAAGAATCGTTACGAAATGGTGTCGCGTTTGTTCCAGGAAGCTTACTTGGTTCCAAAAAAGGGTATATTCGCCTAACATTTGGGAGAGTCGAGACTCATTTGATTAACGAAGGAGTTTTAAGGCTAAAGAAAGGATTTGAAAATCAAACGAATCCCTTCTCTTAAGTTTTTTGGTTTTAGACCGAAGTTTATCTTCGGTCTTTTTTAACTTGAATAAAATCTCAACTATTCATTTTGGTTTATTACGTTATCGTGAAGGAATTGAAAAAAAGTGGATGGTTCCATTTCTTTAAAATTGGATGATTATTTTTTTCTAAAATCACTTACTATTAAATTGATGTATAAAACCGTCAACTACAATTCTTAGTGAATCATTTCAATTTACCATGAGTGAATGGCCGTTTACATTGAGTAGCTAAAGGAGGGACCATAATGAATTTTTCTATATTACTAATAATCGTAATTTTAATTTTAGCAGTTGTAAGTACACTGTCACTGACAGGAAAAAATGATGATAACTATTCAACTTCAACAAAACAAAATACTTATAGATTAACTGCTATTTATATTATCGTAATCTTGCTAGCACTTGTGGGATTAGCTTGGTATATAACCCATATTTAAAAAGTCTATTGAATAAAAATAGAGGATACTTTGATGTTAGGAGAAGGAAAAAATGAAATTAATCCTTATGTTTGTACTTGTAGCTGCAATGGTGGTTTTATTCTTTAGTGGTTTTTTTGTCGGGATGTTAAAAGAAAGGTATGGAAAAAACTTACTTATTTTAGTTCCCGTGTGTATAGCATTGGTTATGTTTAACATTATTTGGGCATTAACTGAGCTAGCCAAATCAGCAAGATGGCAATAAATTAATGATCAATAATAGAAGCACAAGACATATCTAACAGAGCTTTTTAATAAATAATTAGGAGCATTCATGGTTGTTTTATTGGGGACCTTAGAAAATACAATGGCTCCTTATATGCTTGAAATCTTGCGGATAGATGAGGAACTTACGTGGATAATGAATCAATCAAACTATGTAAAAATAGGGAAATAAAATAAATTAGTATATTTCCCTATCTCTTTTTCATTCTCCGATACATCCGATATCCTTTTCGCACCCCATCGACAATAAAAAACGGAATGGGTAGATGGTGTTTATAAAGATAGGGTCTATAAATTTTGTAATAGGCTTTTTTCAGATCGTCCCACTTACGGCAATAGCCCTGCTTATAAAAATCAGATACATCTACGATATAGCCCCTTCCTTCAAACATGACAACATTTTTGCCGTGAACATCGAAGGGGTTTAAACCAACAGTCCGAGCATAATCTAGCCCTTTATCGATATCCTCTATCACATGTTTAGGTATTTGAACACCATTTACAACCGCATCAAACAATGTGATTCCTTCGATCTTTTTTAATACTATATAAGTGTCCCCATATGCATAAAGAGTTGAATAAGATTCATGCTCTCCTAATCTTTTATAGACCTCAATTTCCTTTTTAAGGTCCTTTGGATTTCGACCGTATACCTTTACAACCTTCTTTGGATCAGCTTTATGGAAAAAGACACCTGCATAATTGCCGCTCCCGATTGTTTTCCACGAATTTGACCGATTGTTTACGATGATAGGGTCAAATGGGTTGTTAGTGGATAAATGTATTTGCGTTAATAACTCCTGTTCTATTAAATCTATATACTTAGAAATCAGCATCTTGACACCATATTCCCTTCCCTTAATAAAAATCCGGCACATATCCCAAGCATTAATGAGGGAAAAACGGGCAAATTCCTGTAAGGCAGCCTCTTTTCCCTCTTGAAACATTATACTCTTGGATAAAAATAATTTATTACATTAATCTTAATTTGCTCTTGACTTAGATTCAATTCTAAGAGGAAAATTAAGTTATTAAACTACATTATGTGTAAAAGAGAGCTGATAAGTTAATGAATTTTCCAGTTTTAGAAACGAAAAGATTAAAATTAATTGAAATAACTGCTCAACATGTTGATAGTCTCTATGAGATTTTATCTTTAGAAGAAGTGACGAGATTTTATGGGACCAGTCGGTTCACTTTACAGGTTGAAGCTTCTAAATTAATTGATATGTTCCAGAAAAACTTTCTTGAAAAACGAGGCGTACGCTGGGGAATCAAGCTAAAGGAAAATCAAAGAATCATTGGTACTGTAGGTCTTAATGGGTTACAGCTAAAAAATAAACGTGCCGAAATTGGTTATGAAATCCATCCATC
The DNA here is from genome assembly GCF_031988165.1 of Neobacillus sp. Lineage (NCBI taxonomy): Bacteria > Bacillati > Bacillota > Bacilli > Caryophanales > Bacillaceae > Neobacillus > Neobacillus sp. The sequence goes on along the minus strand of NZ_DALZYO010000023.1, from coordinate 36,416 downwards.
TTTTTGGAGAAAGGGATATGCATCAGAGGCAATTAAAGAAGTCCTGCGCTTTAGTTATAATCAATTGGATCTGTATCGAATTGGGGCCGTGGTTTATCCCGAAAATGAAGCATCAATAAATTTACTTATTCAGCAAGGCTTCACAAAGGAAGGTCTACTTCGCGGCTACCTCAATCAAAACGAACAATTTCATGATACGTATGTGTTATCCCTATTACGGCCAGAATGGGAAAAGAGCCAGGAATAAAGATGTCCTGGCTTCTCTTATTCTTCAAAATACTCCTTCATTGCTTTAGGCTTTTTAGCTTGCCCATTATGATAATATGGGTTATTTTCGGCAGTATCCTTTGGGTCAAGATTCGTTTTGATTACTAACATGGGTGAGGTCCCACTTTCTGCAATTATTCGGTCATTTAATTGAACAAAATCAGGCATTTTTTTATTTCCAGGTTCTTTTATCTCCAATTTTTATTCACCTCCTAAAAGTTAATGTGCTTGTTTTTCGTCATATAAATTCGCCAGAAAAAAGAAAAAAACTAGGAAGTAAAAACCTCCTAGTTATTATTATTCCTCTTCAGAGCCGACTAAGAAATCGGGATTAAGTTCTTCGAATTCTTCGTCATCTACATCCAATCCCCATGCATCGTCATCGTCCTTGCATCCTTCAGGATTGATACGAACGCAAACCTTTGTTTCGCCAATCACTTCAACAAGGAATTCCCTTTCAACATGGACAATGATTCGGTTACCATTTGGGGAGATGACTGCTTCACAACAATTGGGCTGTTGCAGTACCCTTGCAACAATTTCATTGTCATCCAAACAGTCATTGTCACGATACTTTAACTTAATGACATCTGTATATTGAACACGTTCAGTTACTACTTCTGTTTTGGTATTCTCATTAAATGAGTACCAAACGTTGATGTCATATGAGCCATGTATCTCTACAGTCTTGCCGACTTTTTTCGCGTTGTATTTATGGTTGATGATCCAACAGCCAAGAATACTTGTTGGACTATGTGCCGGGCTTATCGTATGATTGGACTGCGTGAATTTCTGTCCTTTCGCTACTACCGCCTTCGTTATTATCTCTCTATATTCTCCCATTTCGCGCGAACCCTCCTCATTCAGTTTCATTTCATCCTATGCTAATTTGTAGACTAGTGTGAAATATATTTTTGTGAATACTGGTTAAAAGTTTAGTCATAGTTCATTTTATGCGGGATTTAAAGGTGTGTGCCTTTCATGCATGTACTTAAAATGAAGGGTACTACGCGCAGTTTTTTTTGAGGAATTCTTTGAAGGTAGAAAACTAGAAAAAGAAAACCAGACTTCGTTTAGAAGCCTGGTTCTCATTCTTAATGTTCGTGATCACAATCGTCGTGGCCATCGCAAGCCCCGCCGCCGTTCTTCATGCCTGAACCTGTTTCACCCATTAATACGTCTCCACCGGTTGAAATAATAATTTCATCAGTAACAGTATTAGAAATGGTTGATGCAATTAGTTGTAGAAGTTCATTCACTTCCAATTGAGATTGTTTGAAATCCTGTACGACAGGAATTTCATCCAATTCTTGCTCAATCGAAGTAATTTTATCTTCCACTTTTTTTAATGCCTCTTGTTTACCATAATGTTGAAGGTTTACGGCTTGCTTTTGTAAGCCCTTTATATCTGATATTAATGTTTTCACTTTTGGGTTGTCGTGAATTTGTGCTTCCGCACGTTTAAAGAAGTCCACTTCCTCAGTTTCTGTAATCATGCGTGCTAAATCTGCTGCACGAGCGACGATATCGTCTTTTGTATACTTCGCCACTTTATTCCACCTCTATTGGTTGTAATTCTTCTACTATTTCTCCGTTTAATGACCATGTTTTTGCTTCTTTAATTTTCACTTTAACAATTTTGCCAATGGCTGTCTTTGGAGCAACAAAGTTTACAAGCTTGCTTCTGCTTGTGTAGCCCGCAAGGACATCAGGGTTGTTCTTACTTTCCCCTTCAACAAGGACATCAAGGATTTGACCTTCGTGTTTTTTCATTGCTTCTAAAGAAAGTTCATTAACAAGTGCGTTAAGTCGCTGCAAGCGCTCTTTCTTTACTTCCATCGGAACATTATCCTCCATTTTCGCCGCAGGAGTCCCTTCACGTGGAGAGTAAATAAATGTATACGCCAATTCATAACCGACTTCTCGGTAGAGGGACATCGTTTCTTCAAACTGTTCATCCGTTTCATTCGGGTAGCCGACAATAATATCGGTTGTCAAGGCAACGTTTGGAATAGCCGCTTTGATTTTTCTAACAAGCTCTAAATATTGTTCTCTTGTATATTTACGAGCCATAATCTTTAATACCTCAGTTGAACCTGACTGTACTGGTAAATGGATGTGATCCATTAAATTACCGCCTTTTGCAAGGACTTCAATCAGACGATCATCAAAATCACGTGGGTGGCTGGTGGTAAAACGAATACGAGGAATATCAATTTTCCTTAATTCGTCCATTAACTCGCCTAAGCCGTAGCTAACACCCTCAAGGTCCTTACCATAGGCATTAACATTTTGCCCTAGCAATGTTACTTCTTGATAGCCTTGTGCTGCCAAATGGCGGACTTCCTGGAAAATTTCTTCAGGGCGTCGGCTTCTCTCTTTCCCTCGTGTAAAAGGTACGATACAGTACGTACAGAATTTATCACATCCATACATAATGTTAACCCATGCCTTTATTTTACCGCGGCGAACCTTTGGAAGGTTTTCAATGACATCTCCTTCCTTAGACCATACTTCGACAACCATCTCTTTTGACATGTATGCTTCATGCAAAATATTTGGTAAGCGATGGATATTATGGGTCCCGAAAATCATGTCTACCTGTTGGTACGTTTTCAATATCTTGTTAACGACAGACTCTTCCTGAGACATACATCCGCAAACACCTATCAATAGGTCTGGCTTTTCCAATTTCAATGCTTTCAAATGGCCAAGTTCACCAAATACTTTGTTTTCGGCATTCTCACGAATAGCACAAGTATTTAAAAGAATAACATTAGCGTCATCTGTGCTATCTGTTGGCTCATATCCTAATGCTAAAAAGATCCCAGCCATTACCTCTGTATCATGCTCGTTCATTTGACATCCATAAGTACGAATATAAAATTTACGGCCCTCACCCATTCCACGAAATTCTTCAGGAATGGCAAAGTCATTATGATACTTCACTTCTTCTTTACCACGTTTTTTAGCATCTTTAAGGGAAGGCGCAGTAATGACTTGCTCAAAGTACTTGCTATAATCCTTGGCGGATTTTTTGTCCGAAGAATTAGCAGTTTCAACTTGCTGGCCTTCTAATCGTTGCTTTTCATTCATGTAAAAAATATCTCCTTTCAATTAAAATCACTTGATACGTCTATGAAGATAAATATTGTATTTTTCACCTTTACTATAGTAGAAAAGGAGTATGTGCCTTATCTGCACATTATAATAGTATAAAGGTTTAAGCCTTTGAAAACAATAGAAAATCCCGTGGATTTGACTCCACGGGACCTTACGATTATATGATTACATAAATTCTGCTACTAGTTTATCAAAGTGTGCTTGATCAAGATTAAGATCTGCATCTGATAGGGGAGCATCCGAGTATCCAATGATTAAATCTTGATAAGATTGACGCTCCGTATTTTGGTAAATAAGACCTGTTACAAGGCCGTTATGCTTCATTAAAGTCTGCATAGCCATTTCACGGTTAGATGCATCATAGCCTTCAATATCACTAAGCTTTGTTAAATTCTCTTTAAACCAATCATATGTGTTGACCTTATTATAGGTAACACAAGGGCTAAATACATTGATTAAAGCGAACCCTTTATGATTGATACCTGCTTCAATTAAGGCAGTTAGGTCTTTTAAATCTGTTGAAAAGCTTTGTGCTACAAATGTTGCTCCTACTGTCAAAGCCATTTCCATCGGAGAAATCGACTGTTCAATAGAACCCATTGGAGTGGATTTTGTTTTAAAACCAACTGCAGAACGTGGTGATGTTTGTCCTTTTGTTAAACCATAAATTTGGTTATCCATAACAACATAAGTAACATCAATATTACGGCGAATCGCATGAATAGTATGTCCCATCCCAATCGCGTATCCATCACCATCACCACCAGAAGCGATAACCGTTAAATCACGATTGGCCATTTTAACACCTTGAGCAATCGGAAGGGATCGGCCGTGAATTCCATGGAAACCGTAAGCATTTATATAACCAGAAATACGGCCAGAACAGCCAATCCCTGAAATTACTGCTAAATTTTCTGGTTGTAAACCAACATTTGCTGCGGCACGCTGCATTGCCGCTTGTACGGAGAAGTCGCCACAGCCAGGGCACCAGTTCGGTTTAACATCATTTCGAAAGTCTTTGAAAGTGGCCATTTAGAACAACTCCTTACATTTTGTATGAACTTCGTGTGGAAGGAATGGATTCCCATCATATTTAACAAATTTAGTAATTTTTTCAGCATAGCCAACATTCATCTTCATGATATTAGCTAACTGACCAGTTGCATTATTTTCCACAACAATTACTTTTTTAGCTGAACGAACAAGTGGAAGAACCTCGTCTGTTGGGAATGGATGAATTAGACGAATTTGAGCATGATTCACTTTCAAACCATCATTTTTCAAGCGTCCCATTGCCTCTTCAATTACACCACGGGTTGAATTAAAGCCGACGATTAAAAGGTCAGCATCTTCATGTGGAGCATTTTTATAAACAGGTGTATCAAAACGGATATTCTCTACCTTACGGAAACGTTTATCCATTTGTGCAATACGATTGGTTGCTGATTCAGAAGGTTTACCTGTTTCAGCATGTTCAACACCGGTGACATGGTGGATACCATTTTTCATTCCCGGAATCGTACGAGGTGAAATACCGTCTTCCGTTACTTCATAGCGTTTGAAATAGCCTTTGTTTTCAATTTCAGGAAGTTCTTCAGTTACAAGCTTACCACGTCTAATTTCTACTTTAGAAGCATCAAGCGGTTCAACTGTTTGTTTTCCTAAAGATAATTGAAGATCGGATAAAACAATAACTGGACATTGATACTCTTCTGCAAGGTTGAACGCTTCAGCAGTATCATAGAATGCTTCTTGAACAGTACTTGGAGCAAGAACGATTTTTGGAATTTCACCGTGTGTTCCGTAAATCATTGCCATAAGGTCGGATTGTTCTTGCTTTGTTGGTAATCCTGTTGATGGACCGCCACGCTGTGTGTCAACAATAACAAGTGGAGTTTCAGTAATACCAGCAAGGCCAATTGCTTCCATTTTTAATGATAATCCAGGACCTGATGAAGCGGTAATCGCACGAACACCACCATAGCTTGCACCAATTGTCATTGTACACGCAGCGATTTCATCTTCTGTTTGGATAACAGTTCCGCCAAGTGCAGGTAATTTCTTAATCAAATACTCCATAATATCAGAAGCAGGGGTAATTGGGTATGCAGCCATAAAGCGGCAACCGGCTGCAAGTGCACCTAATGCAATCGCATCGTTACCAATCATAAACATCCGCTTTTTACCATCGGCTTTTTCAAGCTGCATTGTTTGAATACCCGCTTCAAGTTTTTCTTTCATATAATCAAAGCCAGCTTTGATAGCATCCATGTTTTTGGCAACAACTTGATCGCCTTTTTTGCCGAAAATCTCACGAACAACTTCCTCAAATACATGAATATCCAAATCTAGAACAGCAGAAGTTGCACCAATTGCTACCATGTTTTTCATTAATGAAGTTCCAAGTCCAGTGGCAATTTCTGTGAATGGTACCGCAAACATCGATGCTTCAGTATCCTCTGGTTTCTTTGGAGTAAATTTGGAATCAGCAAGGATGACACCTGTGCTAGGAAGTTCCTTGTAATTTACATCAATGGTTTCTTGGTCAAAAGCGACAAGAATATCAAGATCATCTGAAATAGAACGAACTTCTGTTGTACTAACTCTGATTTTGTTGTTTGTATGACCGCCTTTAATACGTGATGAAAAGTGACGATAGCCATACAAGTAATATCCTAGGCGATTCAGTGCGATTGCAAAGATTTCCCCAGTACTTTCAATACCTTCCCCTTGTTGTCCGCCAACTTTCCACGAAAGTTGATTGATCATGTCTTACACCCCTTTGGATATGTAAAAAATATGTAGATAGAATCATTTATTAGTGTAGCACTAATCCAAGCAAATCACTAGAATTTAGCCTATTTTACTGCTTAATAGACCAAAAAAAAGAGAATCAAGGATATGTACTAAACGCTTACAATTCTAGACCTAAGCACTAAAAATTGCAACCCTTTACAAAGAAATATTGTCTAAAATATGAATATTTTTTTATTATTAAAATCTTGCCTTCTTCCTTTAATGAGGACTCGCATAAAATATAGGTTTAAACACGTGTGGTAACGCAGTTTTACCCTGATTAATTGGATATGGAATTGAATAGTTTTAAAATTCCAAGCTATATATCAGAATAATATATTCATATCGAAATAATCGACATATATTTTATTATTATCCATTTTGCGGATAATTATGAAAACCTATACAAACAAAAAACCTGCTTGTATAGACAAACAGGTAGGTAAAGTTAAAGAATTACATGTGTTTTGCCCTTATGAATAGTCTATCTCTTTCAACGTGGTTCGACGATGAGCTTAATAGCTGTGCGTTCTTCGCCGTCAATTAAGATATCGGTAAACGCTGGGATGCAGATTAAATCTACTCCGCTAGGTGCTACAAATCCTCTTGCAATTGCAACTGCCTTAACGGCTTGATTCAATGCACCCGCACCAATTGCCTGTATTTCTGCTGCACCTCTTTCACGCAGAACTCCGGCGAGTGCACCAGCTACAGAATTAGGATTAGATTTTGCTGAAACTTTTAATATTTCCATTCCTAGCTCCTCCTTAGAAAATCCCGATCCCGCATGAGCAGTTTCATGAACAAATCAGGTATATATCATTCCACTGCTACTATATTCATTTCTCAAAAGACATATTCCGGCTTGGACAAAATAATTAGAAAAGCGAGGCGTCCGTTTAACGAAGTACACTAGTCGCTGGACGCTCCTCAGAAAAGTTAACTCTTTTCTTTCGTGCAAAGCATCACTTCCGAACATTACTCTTATGGAGCTAGACAGTTATCAAAGTTAAAGGTTTTCTTACAACAAAAAAAGAGCAAATAGTAATTCGCTCTTAAGTATAAAACGGATGGTCATCATTTATTAAGATGGGAATCATCTTTTTGGTTAAGCCTGTTTTACGGTCTAATTCAATGAAAACCGCGCTTAACTGGTTTCGTCCCCCTGTTGCTACATCAAAGCGAACTGGCATACTAGTTAGAAACCTTTTAAGGACAGCTTCTCTTTCTACCCCTAGAATGCCGTCATACGGTCCCGTCATGCCAACATCTGATAAATAACCTGTCCCACCAGGTAACACCCGACTATCTGCCGTTTGAACATGTGTATGAGTTCCAACAACTGCTGATACTCTTCCGTCCAAATACCACCCCATGGCCTGTTTTTCACTCGTGACTTCCGCATGAAAATCCACAAAAATAAATGGTGTCCTTTCCTTGGCTATACCAACCAATTCATCTGCCTTTCTAAAAGGGCAATCCAATGGAGCCATAAAGGTTCGACCTTGTAGATTAATTACCGCAACTTCTAATTCATTCACTTTAAAAAAAGCCAAACCTTTACCAGGTGTGCCTTCAGGGAAATTTGCTGGTCTTACCATATTTTTCGCTGTATCGATAAATTCAAAAATCTCTCGATTATCCCACGCATGATTTCCGAGTGTTACAGCCTGTGCACCATAACCCAAAAATTCTCGATAGATTTTTTCAGTAATTCCCTTTCCACCTGCTGCATTTTCACCATTAATAATGGTAAAGTGTGGACGAAATTTTTCTTTTAATTTTGGTAAATATTCCTTCACCATGTCACGGCCCGGCGAGCCGACGACATCGCCAATAAATAAAAGATTCATTTTTCTCCCTTTCATCAATAAGAATTGTTATCGTTTAAATTGTATCACATTCAGACTATTTTTAATCGCAAAAGGATTATCAATAAATAAAGCGGTGCTTTCGCACCGCTTTATTTTGCGTATTCTACAGCCCGCGTTTCACGAATGACTGTCACTTTAATATGTCCAGGATAATCAAGCTCTTCTTCGATTCGCTTGCGGATATCGCGTGCTAATCGATGTGCTGCCAAGTCATCAACCGCATCTGGCCTTACAATGATACGAACCTCACGACCAGCTTGAATGGCAAAGGATTTCTCAACACCTTCATAGGACTCAGAAATCTCTTCCAGCTTCTCAAGACGGCGGATATAGTTTTCAAGAGTCTCACTACGTGCACCTGGTCTTGCTGCTGATAAGGCGTCTGCCGCAGCTACCAGGACGGCGATAATAGATGTTGGTTCAGTGTCACCATGGTGAGATGCAATACTATTGATTACTACTGGGTGTTCCTTGTATTTTGTTGCAAGTTCTACCCCAATTTCCACATGGCTTCCTTCCACTTCATGGTCAATTGCTTTCCCTATGTCATGGAGTAAACCTGCACGACGTGCTAACGTTTCATCTTGACCAAGTTCAGCGGCAAGCAAGCCCGAAAGCTGTGCAACTTCCATTGAATGCTTTAAGACGTTTTGTCCGTAGCTCGTACGGAACTTTAAGCGACCAAGAATTTTGATAAGATCTGGATGAAGTCCATGTACACCCACTTCAAAAGTGGTTTGCTCTCCCACTTCGCGAATATATTCATCCACTTCACGGCGAGATTTTTCAACCATTTCCTCAATTCGAGCAGGATGGATACGCCCGTCTTGAACTAACTTTTCAAGTGCTAAGCGAGCCGTTTCCCGACGAATAGGGTCAAAGCCTGATAGAATAACAGCTTCTGGTGTGTCATCAATAATCAAATCAATTCCCGTTAATGTTTCAAGTGTACGGATGTTTCTTCCTTCACGGCCAATGATACGGCCCTTCATTTCGTCATTTGGCAGGTTGACGACAGAAACAGTCGTTTCCGCAACATGGTCAGCAGCGCAACGCTGAATTGCTAATGAAAGGATTTCCTTTGCTTTCTTGTCGGATTCCTCTTTTGCACGATTTTCACTTTCCTTGATCATTATGGCAGTATCATGGGTAAGTTCCTGCTCCATCCTGTCAATAATGATTGTTTTAGCTTCCTCGCGCGTTAAGCTCGAAACTCGTTCGAGTTCAGTTTGTTGTTTTCGTACCAACTCGTCCACTTTGCTTTCCATCTCTTCAATATGCTGTTGTCTTTGATTTAGAGAATCATCCTTCTTTTCTAAAAGATTTTCACGCTTATTTAACGTTTCCTCTTTTCGATCTAAATTCTCTTCTCTTTGCAGTAAACGGTTTTCTTGTTTTTGCATTTCATTTCTTCGTTCACGAACCTCACGTTCTGCTTCTGTCCGAAGCTTGTGAATTTCATCCTTTGCTTCCAACAAAGCTTCTTTTTTCAATGAATCAGCATCACGTTTGGCATCTTCAAGAATCTGCTCAGCAGCATTCTTTGCACCAGCTACTTTTGCTTCAGCAATGGATTTATGAACAAAATAGCCAACAACGGCACCGACGATAAGGCCAAGCAAAATGAAGGCGATTGTAATTAGTTCCATCGTTACACCTCCTCTTGCTATGAACTTTTGTTACAAATTTTTTAAGTGTCGGCATGTACATTGTTTAGACTCAACATACAGCAAGCACCAAAGCTTTTTCGCAATGTAATATTACCAAAAATGTAAAATATACATGTTAATTGTAAAGGTGGGAATATTCATTGTCAAGGCTTAGTCCAATTGGCTTTTTCAAATATTTAGAATTTGTCTTCATTCATTCACTTAACAGGCTAAATTACAGTTGAATATTTATAACTTCAATTAAAATAATATACATTATTAAAAAGGAGCAAAACCAAAATTAGGCTTTGCTCATCAACATTAATCTATTAATTCAAATTGTTCATCGTCATCAGTTTCTGTGACCGTCTTTTCACCATCTAAACCATAGTGCTCACGAATTTTTTGTTGAATTTCAAGGCGAACCTCAGGGTTTTCTTTCAAGAATAACTTCGCGTTTTCACGCCCCTGGCCAAGTCTTTCATCATTATAGGAATACCATGATCCACTTTTTTGAACGATATCTAATTCTGAGCCTAGGTCGATGATCTCGCCTTCCTTAGAAATACCCTCACCATACATAATATCTACTTCAGCTGTACGGAATGGTGGAGCAACCTTGTTCTTCACTACTTTAATTTTGGTTTTGTTCCCTACCATGTCAGTTCCTTGTTTTAGTGTTTCTGCACGGCGCACTTCAAGACGGATTGTTGAATAGAACTTAAGTGCACGGCCACCAGGGGTCGTCTCGGGATTGCCAAACATTACTCCAACTTTTTCACGGATTTGGTTAATAAAGATAGTTATAGTTTTCGATTTATTAATCGCACCTGAAAGCTTACGAAGTGCCTGGGACATTAAACGCGCCTGTAAACCTACATGAGCGTCACCCATTTCTCCTTCAATCTCTGCCTTCGGAACTAATGCTGCTACTGAGTCGATAACAATAATATCAACAGCACCGCTTCGCACAAGTGCCTCAGCGATTTCAAGGCCTTGTTCCCCAGTATCAGGCTGGGACAGCAATAACTCATCAATGTTAACACCCAATTTTTGTGCATATGTTGGGTCGAGGGCATGCTCAGCATCAATAAATGCCGCTTGTCCACCTTTTGCTTGTACTTCTGCTATTGCATGCAATGCAACAGTTGTTTTACCAGAACTCTCAGGGCCATAAATTTCGATAATTCGGCCTCTTGGGTATCCACCCACACCAAGTGCAGCATCAAGAGCCAAGGAGCCACTTGGAATCGTTGAAATCCTCGTTTCGGTTTTTTCCCCCATTTTCATTATTGAACCTTTACCAAATTGTTTTTCAATTTGTTTTAACGCCATTTCTAATGCCGCTTTACGATCGCTCACGAATCATTTCCTCCCTTATATATAAACACTAGCTTCTTGCTACAATCTATCAAATTATTACCTATAAATAATATAACTTTTTTTCGGTAATTTGTCGAGCAAAAAATCGAACATTCATTCGATTTTTTTCAAGACCATTCTTGATGCAAAAACAGGCTTTCTCCCTACTTTTTGTATTTTTTCGCAAATTTTGTAGTCAGTTATCGCGATTTTCGATATTTATCAGAAAATTGTTTTTATTAACAAATTATTTAAAAAAACAGAACGCTATTTAGCATTCTGTGAATATTTTATATATTTAAGAATAAAATAGCAGCCAAATTTAACCGCTCGATTCCGATTTGCTTCTCTCGTTCCGCCAAGATTAAGTTTTTCGACATGCGTTGGTCTTCCTTTGATTGAAATCCCAATATAAACCGTACCAACAGGCTTACCTTCAAGATCGTCAGGTCCAGCTACACCCGTGAAACTAATTCCAATATCAGTCGCAAAAATTCTAGCTGCATTTTCAGCAAGCTCTTGAGCACATTGTTCACTCACAGCCCCATGTTTTTCAAGCGTTTCTTGTTTCACTTGTAACACCTTTTGCTTTACATCATTTGAATAGCAGACTACCCCGCCTTTAAACACTGAGCTGGCACCTGGAATCGAAGTTATTTCCTGCTGGAACAGCCCCCCAGTTAAACTCTCAGCTGCCGTAATCGTTAGATTTCTTTCTTTTAAACTTTTCGTCAGTTCTGCAATCAGAGATGTGTTGTCATAGCCATAAAAAAAGTCGCCGACACGTTGATTAATCGTATGTTCTACTTCATCAAGCATGGATTGTGCCTTATTCTCATCAACATGTTTTGCAGTTAGTCTTAAGGTAACCTCTCCATCCCCTGCCAGTGGAGCAATCGTAGGATTATTTTGCGCATCAATTAAATCAATAATTTCAGTTTCAAGCGCCGCTTCCCCAATTCCAAAATATCGTAACACTCTTGAGACAATCTTTTCATTAGAGCAGGCAAAGGAAGAAAGCGCATGACCACCGTAACGAAGGAACATAGGTTCTATTTCTTTTGGTGGTCCTGGCAGCAGCATATAAAGATGGTCGCCGCTTTCTAGCACCATCCCTGGAGCCATTCCATGATCATTAGGGAGAACATGAGATCCTTCTAATACAAGAGCTTGTTTTCGATTGTTTTCAGTCATGATCCGGTTGGTCCGCTTAAAAAAAAGTTCAATTGAAGCTAATGCTGATTCGTCCATGACTAGTTCTTTTCCAAGGTGACGAGCAATGGTTTCTTTTGTCAAATCATCCTTAGTGGGTCCAAGTCCACCAGTAAAAATGATGATTTCGGAACGCCTTTCTGCCTGTTCAATCGAGGCCTTCAACCTAGCAGGATTATCACCTACGACAGTATGAAAAAAGACATCAATTCCTAGTCCAGCTATTTGCTGAGACAAAAATCGGGCGTTCGTATTAACAATTTGACCGAGTAACAATTCCGAGCCTACTGCAATAATCTCAGCATTCACATTTATTTCCCCTTCCATCAAAGATTACTTTGAGTTCTTTAGCACATGACTATTTTTGGCAAAATAATCCCAGCCAGACCAGATGGTAAAAATTAATGCAACCCACAATGACACTACATCAAATCGAAACGGAATCATGACAAAAATAATATTATGTAACAAGATAGAAGATATCGCGATAATCTGGGTCCATGTTTTAATTTTCCCAAGCATATTAGCAGCTACCACTTCTCCTTCACCGGCAAGCAACAAGCGCAAACCCGTTACTGCAAATTCCCTGCTGATGATAACGATAACTATCCATGAAGGTGCATATACGTGATTAAGCTCCACTAAAACAATAAGAGCAGCTGATACTAGCAATTTATCGGCAAGCGGATCGAGAAATTTGCCCATATTGGTCACGAGATTATACTTACGGGCATAATGACCATCAATCCAATCCGTTGATGAAGCTAAAATAAAAATTAACGCTCCGACAAAATGGGTAACTGGCATGTTTGCACCAAGAAGATCCATATTCCCCCAATCAAAAGGTGCAAGCATAATGATCATGAAGATTGGAATTAATAAGATTCTTGATACGGTTATTCTGTTTGGAATATTCATAATTTTCCTCCGCGTGTTTATTGAAAGCGAAAAATAGCCATCCACAGATGACTATTCGCTCTTCGGAACATATTGAATCGTAATGTTCTGAACATCATTAGTCGGTGCAACTGCATACTCAAGCATTTGGTCATTTACATAGATTTCAGTTTCCGCCGCGTTTCCAACCCTAATGACAGCACTGCTTTCTGCCGTTAGATCTACGGTTTGGCTCTCGGGTCCACCATTTTCAGGTGTTTTTAGAGTACCTTGAAAAAAGGAATTCCCTTTCCCATTTTTAATACTAACCCATGTTTGTCCTTTTGAGACCAATTTGACAACAAATTTATCAGCATTTTTTAGTTCATATGTAGAATTCTTTCGACTACTTTGTACAACTGTAATTTCTTGTTTAGGTGTTTCGGCTATAGGTGGATTCTTTTCTTCCTGCTTAGTTGTTTCTTTGTCTTTTCCATTGTCTTTTTTCTTATCCTTCTCTTTTTCATTTCCTTTTGCTTTGTCTAGATCAGACTTAATAAATTTAACCGTGTCATTTTTTTTATTAATCGATTCATTCGAACCTTTCCCTGCATAATTAGTAATTAAAATATATACAAGACTAACTATGCCAATGATAAACACAGTAATGAGGATTTTAGGAAGAATATTATAGATTTTCGAATTTCCTCCAGTAATGTTTTTTTGAGTATTCACTCTTGATAATTGCTGCGGTAATTCCTCATTGTAAGAAGCTGGAATTTCACTTTGATAAGTTTCAAAAATTTCATCAGGATTAAGGCATAATGCCTCCGCATACTGTTTAATAAAGGCACGCACATAAAAATTTCCGGGCATACTCGAATAGTTTCCCTCTTCAATCCCAATTAAATATCTCTTTTGAATTTTTGTCATGGATTGTAAATCATCCAAGCTTAATCCTTTGGCTAATCGAGCTTCTTTTAGTCGATTCCCTAATTCAGTCACCTTTTAACACCTTCCAATTAATTAAAAATCAAAATCTCCAAAATCAGATCCGGAGAACATATTATGCTGATCGACAATATCGTATGTAATCTCCTCATCCGCGTCATTCCTAAGTTCAATAATATAATCAAAATCCTCAAGCGTGTACTCTGAGTTTTGTACAAAGATATCTGGATGTTCCACTACCTTAACAGATGGTAATCGCATGATTTCGCGGACGAGCTGCCAGTGACGTTCGTTTGCTCGTCTTGTCGAAACAATTCCATCAAGAATAAACAAATTATTTTCGTTGTACTCATCTTCAATTAGTTGATTACGAATGGTCTGTTTTAATAGAGTAGATGAGACAAATAACCAGCGTTTATTGGCACAAACACTTGCGGCAACAAGTGATTCTGTTTTGCCAACACGTGGCATTCCGCGAATACCAATTAGCTTATGTCCATCCTGCTTAAATAATTCTGCCATAAAATCCACTAATAATCCAAGCTCATCCCTCACAAAGCGAAATGTTTTTTTATCATCTGCGTCTCTTTGAATATATCGCCCGTGTCTAACAGCAAGTCTGTCTCGTAATTTCGGCTCTCTTAGTTTGATTAATTTTATTGTATCCATTGTATGTAAAATTGACTCAAGCCGTTTAATTTGATCATCATCTTTTGCTAAAATAAGCAAACCTCGTCTGCCTTCATCCACACCATTGATGGTTACAATGTTAATAGCAAGCATTCCTAATAAGGATGAGATGTCCCCCAAAAGTCCAGGGCGGTTTTTTTGAATCTCATATTCTAAGTACCATTCTTTTTTCACTAATAAAAACCTCCTAAAAAGAAGTTTCGACAAATTTTTCGCAAATCCTTATCTAACCCTTATAATAAATGATTTTGAATGAAGATGAAAGGAAAAACAAAGAGAATAACACTTTTTAACAGCAAATTAGCATGAAGGGATTAAAACTGTTATTGATAAAATAAAAAAGAGAGGAGAAACCTCCTCTCTTATCATTATTCCTTTACAAGTTTAACCATAATATTCGCAATTGCCTGTTGTTCTTGCTTATCAGCAACAGACCACATGTCAGAAAGAATTCTCTCTTGCTCATTTTTTGGATCTACTTGATTTGCTAAATAATCCCCAATTTGAAATGCAAGAGTGTTTATTGCCCCTTCACTCATACCTTCATTTTCTGCGTGTTGAAGACGATCACCAAGGAATTCTTGCCACTGCTTCCAATTATCTAAAACAGACATCACATTACCTCCTTTAGAGTAGTACAAGGTTATTTTGCGAACAAGAGGCGTAAACTATTCATGTAAACTTGTGAATTTTATATGTACCAGCCACCATTAACAGCAAGAACCTGCCCGGTAATATAGGAAGAGTCATCAGAAAGCAAGAAAGCGACACATCTTGCAATTTCATCAGTCTGTCCAAGTCTGCCCATTGGAACTTCAAAAGAAATTCGGTCTACCTCTTCCTCCGTAAAACCATCCATCATCTTTGTTTCAACAGCACCAGGGGCAATCGCATTAACACGAATACCATTTAGAGCTACTTCTTTACTGAGTGCCTTTACAAACGCAATCTGAGCCCCTTTAGCTGCAGAATAAGCCACTTCACAAGCGGCACCTGTTTGGCCCCAAATGGAACTAATTACAACGATATTACCTGAACCTTTACTAAATAATTTCGGTAGCAACTCTTTTGTTAACATTATCGGACTTAATACGTGAACATTCAGTAAAGATTCTGCATCTTGTTGCTTCAAATCCATCAGTAAACCATATTTACTGTTCCCAGCACAATGGATAATTGCATCTAAAGAAAAAATTTGTGAGCTTATTGATTTGTAGCCCTCAGTTTTAGTCAAGTCAGCATGAATCGGAAGATACTCTCCGCCAAATGGCACAAGGTTTTCGATTAAGGATTTAATTGATTGTTCATTTTTATTGTAATGTAAGTATAAATGATATCCTTTTGCTGCAAGGTTCCAGGCAACTGCTTGACCGATTCCTCCACTCGCTCCCGTTATAAGTACATATTTCTTCATTTATATCACTCTCTCTATAAAATAAACATAAATAAGGAAAAAAGCGCCTTGAAAACGACGCTCCATCCTTATCTGTCCAGCTTAACACTACTCCTTCACTAGGACATAATTCACTTCGTTAAGAAGGAAATGTAAAATCTACTAGCCAGCTCCACTTATACTTTTCGGGGCTGCTCGTTTCGCTTTCCTATTTTTACTTTTTGGGTATTATCTGGCATACAGAAAAGCGTTCTTCAGATATAACTTCCTCTGCCAAAGATTGGACATCATGTAAAGAAATTTTTTCTAGTGTTGGCACAACATCAAATAAATTCATTTCATTAAATGCATAGCGTGTAAATTGATTGGCGATATATTCAGGTGAATTAATTGAACGCAGAAATGTGCCAATTTTCTTCTTTTTCGCCCTTTCTAATTGATCTTGTGTAAATGCATTTCCTGACTTGGTAGCGATAAGCATTTTTTCCAGCCTTTCAGCAAGCTGATCTGCATCTTTGGTGTCACCGCCAATCATCGCAAACCCAAAGCCAAATTCCTGTGAATAGTCATATGAGAAGGTTTCATCAACCAAACCTTCATTATAGAGCTGATTATAATTTTCTGAACTTTTCCCGAACAATAGGTCTAGAAGCACATTCATCGTTAATTCATTTTTTAACATTTCATTTCCAGATTGATCCACATGAAGTGCTTTTATACCAACTAAGCATTTTGAGGTTTTGACATTCATTTGCAGCACTTGTTTTTTCTCTGCCGCTTTTGCAGGCTCTTGTTTGAATTGACGCCTGATTTCCGGCATATCCTTGTAATCTTTTTTTGCTTGATTTTCCCTAACTTGATTCATAAAGGATTCAGGGTCAACAGGACCAACAATAAATAAAAGCATGTTGCTTGGATGATAGAAGGTATTGTAACACTCATATAACCAATCCTTGGTAATATGCGAAATAGATTCAATTGTTCCAGCAATGTCGATTTTTACAGGATGATTTTGATATAGGTTTTGGATTAAACCAAAATATAAGCGCCAATCAGGGTTATCATCATACATCGTGATTTCTTGACCGATAATTCCTTTTTCTTTTTCCACCGTTTTTTCAGAAAAATATGGTTCTTGAACAAAATCAATCAGTGTTTCTAAGTTTTTTTCTATATCGGAAGTACTCGAAAATAAATAGGCCGTCCGGGTGAAGGAGGTAAATGCATTAGCAGATGCCCCCTGCATGCTAAATTGCTGAAAAACATCTCCTTCTTCCTTTTCAAATAACTTGTGTTCTAGAAAATGGGCGATCCCATCAGGTACTTTTACATAATCATTTTTTCCTAACGGAACAAAAGTATTATCTACCGACCCATACTTAGTGGTAAAGGTCGCAAACGTTTTATTGAAGCCTTTCTTTGGCAAAATATAGACATTTAGTCCATTTGACATTTTTTCGTGATATAGCTCCTCCTGAAGCTGGTCAAAAGTAATTTTCTCCATTACTTTGCTGCCTCCGTTCCTGTTAAGAAATAGATGGTATCAAGATGTATCTTCTTTGCGACCGCCACAATTTCATCCTTTGTTATTTTTTGCATTTCAGTAAGCCAAGTGTTTAGTTTGATATCGGAATGTGCCACAACATTATGATAAAGAATTTCTGTTAAACCCCTAGCTGTGTCGATGGTTTCCAAAATTTGATTTTGGATTACAGCCTTTGTCTGTGCTAACTCCTGGTCTGTGAAATCACCATTTTTCATTGCCTCCATTTGCTCGTGGATGATTCCAACAGCCTGATTATAATTTTTCAAATCTATCCCAGACATAACCATCATTAAGCCTTTATGGCTTTCTAATCGGCTGGCTGCATAGTAAGCAAGACTTGCTTTTTCACGGACATTGATAAATAACTTGGAGTGTGAAAATCCACCAAATATCCCATTAAAAACTTGAAGGGCAAAATAATCCTCGTCACCGTAAACAATATTTGTTCGATAACCCATGTTTAATTTCCCTTGCTTCACATCTTGCTGTTCTATCACTTCATTAACTTCCTCTTTTTTCCTCACTTCCTGATTTACAACGGGCTTAGGGGAGCGATTTTCAAATGGAAGAAGTTCCAATGCAAAATTTTTTACTTCCTCCTCTTTTACATCACCAATCACATAAAGATCCATTTCATCCTCTAAAAAGGCCTTTTGGTAATAGTCGTATAAATTCTCCGGTGTAATTGCATCAACATCTGCTGCTTCCCCATTCACTTGCAGGGCATATGCTTCACCCTTACACATTTCTTCTAGAAGACGGACATTGGAGTAGCGCATCTTATCATCAAAAACGGATTGAATTCTAGATTTTAGCGTTCGTTTTTCATTTTCAATTGTTTCTTTGTCAAAGGCATTTCCCCTGACGTTAGGTTTGGTTAATATTTCTGTCAATAATTCAAATCCTTTTTTCAATAAGGGGCTTGGATTGCTTAAAAACTTTTCATTTGCAATTTCTATGGTAAAACTCATAATATGGTATTCGCCTTTTTTAGCTAAATCAACATACAGCATCGCACCATAAAGTTCATCCAGGTATGATCGAAGTGTTGTTGTCTGTGGATATTTTGCAGAGCTGCTTTGTAGAACATAGGGAAGAAGGGCCCTTTTCGTTACATCCTCTTTTGTTAACGGAGCTTTCATTCTCCAAACAATGGTATTGGTTTTGAATTTATTTGTTTCAATGACATGGAGGTTGAACCCATTCATGTCTGTTATTTTTTCTGTGACAGCGTCCATTTACATTCCTCCTTTGTTATTTAAAGCGCTAACTTAAAAATATGTAAACATTTTTCTTTTTATCTTTTCCAATGTAATATATGCCTATTCTTACTATAATTTGACAATATTAAATCTGGCAAGTAATAACACCTTGTTTATATTAAAAAGAACCCTCGATACCGAGGGTTCTAGAATATATCTTATCTGCTTCCTTTGATGTAATGAACCCCATCTGCTTTTGGAGCTTCTGCACGACCGATAAAACCAGTTAAGGCTAAAATAGTCAATACATATGGAGCAATTAATAAATATACATCTGGGATTTCTTTTAAATAAGGTAAGCTTGAACCAATGATACTAATACTTTGGGCAAAACCAAAGAACAATGCCGCCCCCATAGCACCTAGTGGATGCCATTTACCGAAAATCATTGCTGCTAGCGCCATAAAACCTTGTCCGCTGATTGTTGCATGACTAAAGTTTGAAGAAATCGATTGGGCATAAACGCCGCCGCCAATTCCACCAAGCGCTCCGGAAATAATAACACCAAGGTATCGCATTTTGGTAACGTTAATCCCCATTGTGTCAGCAGCCATTGGGTGTTCACCCACCGAACGAAGTCGTAAGCCAAATGGAGTTTTATAAATAACATACCAAGCAATAACGGCGACAATAATCGCTACAAAGGATGTCCAATAGGTGTTTTGAAAGAAAATTTTTCCAATTACAGGGATATCCTTTAGAATTGGGATGTCTACCTTGCTAAAGCCTTGTTTAATAATATCTGTTTCACCTTTATTATAAATCAACTTGATAAGGAACAATGTAAGTCCTGTTGCTAACAGGTTGATGGCAACCCCAGAAACAGTATGGTCAGCACGGAATGTAATCGATGCGACAGCATGAAGGATAGAAAAAATCGCACCTGCAAGCATTGCAACCAATAAGGCAATCCATGGTGTGGCACTACCGAATGTACCAACAAATGTTAAGTTAAACACGATTGAAGAGAATGCGCCAATGACCATTAGTCCTTCCAATCCGATATTTACTACACCGGAACGTTCGGAGAAAACACCGCCCAATGATGTGAAGATAAGTGGAGCAGCCCATAATAATGTGGATGGAATTACAATCATTAAAATTTGCATTAAGGTCACTTACTTCACCCCCTTTTTACTGAATCGATCTAGAACTACTCGAATAATATAACTAGACGCAACAAAGAAAACAATCAACGCAATAATGATATCAACAAGTTCCTTTGGCACTCCTGCCTCAAGCGGCATTGATAATGCTCCAATTTTTAAAGCACCGAATAATAAAGCAGAGAAAAATACACCAAGCGCCGTATTTCCTCCTAATAATGCAACGGCAATCCCGTTAAAACCAACACCTGTGAACCCGCCTTGAACTGCCATATAACCGAATGTACCTAACCCTTCCATAGCACCGGCTATTCCAGCAAAGGCTCCGGAAATTACCATTGAAAGAATGATATTTTTATTAACACTCATACCAGCATAATGTGCTGCATCTTGATTAAATCCAACCGCACGTAGTTCAAAGCCTCGTGTTGTTTTCTCAAGTAGGAACCACATTATGAAACAACAAATAATTGCGATCACAATACCCCAGTGCATGGTGGAGTGGGTCGTGAGTTCCTGAAGCCAAGGAGAACGTAGTGACGCTGATTCATGGATCATACCAGTTTTTGCAGATCCCTGGTTTAATTTAGTACGGATAATGTAGTTAACAGTGTGCAATGCTGTATAGTTCATCATAATGGTAACAATAACTTCGTGTACGCGAAAACGTGCTTTAAGTAATCCAGGGATAAATGCCCAAAGACCACCGGCAACCATTGCAGCTATTATTGCTAGAGGCAAATGAATCACTTTAGGAAGATCAAAGGCAACCCCTACCCAAACTGCTGCAAGCCACCCAACTATAAATTGTCCTTCTACACCGATATTGAACAAACCAACTCTAAAAGCAAAGGCAACAGCAAGACCAGCTAAAATATATGGTGTAACCTGTCTTATTACCTCTCCTGTGTAATAAACATCACCAAATGCCCCGTTCCATAATGCGGTATACGCATCAACGGGATTGTAACCACTCACTAACATGATAATGGTCCCAACAATAATTCCTAAAAGCACAGCAATAATTGGTGTTAAAATACTGCGTAAGCGTTTAGACATGTGTTTCTTCCCCCGCTTCCTTTCTATTCGAGCCAGCCATTAGCAATCCTAGTTCTTGTTCAGTCGTTTCTTTTGGATTGACAACAGCAACAATTTTCCCCTCATAAATAACAGCGATCCGATCACTGACATTCATAATTTCATCAAGCTCGAAAGAAACTAGTAAAACAGCTTTTCCATGATCTCGCTGTTCAATTAAACGTTTATGAATAAACTCAATTGCCCCAACATCAAGTCCTCGAGTTGGCTGTGCTGCAATAAGCAAGTCTGGATTACGGTCAACTTCGCGGCCGATAATTGCTTTTTGCTGGTTCCCCCCGGAAAGAGCACGAGCCAATGTATATTCACTTGGTGTCCGAACATCAAACTCTTTAATTAATGTTCTTGCTTTATTGTAGATCTCTTTAAAATTTAGAATACCGTTTTTGGAAAAAGGCTTCTTATAGTAGGTTTGCAAAACCATATTTTCAGCAATCGGATAATTCAGGACCAATCCATGCTTGTGTCGGTCTTGCGGAATATGACCTACTCCTGATTCGGTAATTTTCCGTGAAGAAAATCCCATCAATTGTTTGCCATTAACTTTGACGCTACCGCTTTCCGACTTTCTTAAACCCGTAATAGCTTCAATAAATTCGGATTGACCATTTCCATCTATACCTGCAATACCGACAATTTCACCGGCACGTACGTGTAGATCGAGTCCGTTTACCACAGTAACACCACGTGTATCTTTTACCACTAAGTCTTTTATTTCCAAAACATCCTGTTTTGGTGTAGATGGATTCTTTTCTGTTTTAAAAACAACTTCACGACCGACCATTAAACTAGCAAGTTCATTTGGATTTGTTTCACTAACAGTAACTGTCCCAATTCCTTTTCCTTTACGGATAACGGTACAGCGATCGGCAACTTCCATAATCTCTTTCAATTTATGGGTAATAAGGATTATGGATTTACCCTCTTTAATAAGCGTTTTCATTATTTGTATAAGTTCTTTTATTTCTTGCGGAGTTAATACAGCTGTTGGTTCATCAAAAATTAAAATTTCAGCACCACGGTATAGAGTTTTTAAGATTTCTACCCGTTGCTGCATTCCCACCGTGATATCTGAAATTCTCGCTTGTGGGTCAACGGCCAATCCATAACGTTCCGAAATCTCCCGAACTTCTTTTTCTGCTTTTTTAATGTTTATTTGTCCTCCGCTTGTAATCTCTTTACCTAAGATGATATTCTCAGTAACGGTAAACTTGTCAACAAGCATAAAATGCTGGTGAACCATTCCAATTCCAAGATCGTTAGCAATATTAGGGTTAGAAATGTGAACTGGTTTCCCCTTTACGCGTATTTCACCTTGTTCTGGCTGGTATAATCCGAAAAGAACGTTCATTAACGTTGATTTTCCGGCACCGTTTTCACCGAGCAAAGCATGAATTTCACCCTGCTTTAATTGTAGGGTAATGTTATCATTCGCAACGAAGCCACCAAACTCCTTTCGAATGTTGAGCATCTCAATTACATAATCCATCTTATCTCACTCCCTGTAATAAAGGTAAAAGGAAAAAATGACCAATAGTAGTAAGAGGTCAGACCTTACTTAGGTTTAAAAAAACGGGGAATTCCTCCCCAGTTAAAATCTTAAGTGAAAAGTAGAATAAGTATTCTACGCTTCAATTAGGATTTTCAATTAAGAAGGAATAAGCAGGCAGATTCTAAAACCCGCTTATTCCTCAATTAGTATTATTTTGCACTAAAAGTCTTTAATTCTTCAAGCGTACCAGGAACTTTAACAGCGCCTGATTTAATTTTTTCAACCCATTCTTTAACAGCTTTATCGATAGCATCTTTATTTGATGCTTTGCTGTTAATTGGTGCTAAGCCAACACCATCTTCTTGTAAGCCATAAGTAGTGGTTTGTCCACCAGGGAATTTGCCATCTTTTGCTTTAGTGGAAAGGTCTTTAACTGCTACGTCAACACGTTTCATAGCAGAAGTTAGAACAACATCAGGACCCATGTCGTTTTGGTCACGGTCTACACCGATTGCCCAAATTTCACGCGATGGATCTTTTTTCTTTAAGTCACCAGCTTCTTTGAATAAACCATTTCCTGTAGCACCGGCAGCATGGAATATTACATCTGCACCTGTAGAGTACATTTTAGAAGCGATTGTTCCGCCAAGTTCAGCTTTATCAAATGCTCCAGAATATTGAACGTCAACTTTTGCTTCTGGCTTAGCAGCTTTAACACCAGCTAAGAAACCAGATTCAAAACGTTCGATTACAGGAATTTTCATACCACCAATGAAACCGATATGATTAGTTTTTGTTTGTAGGGCAGCTGCAACACCAGCAAGGAATGCTGCTTCTTGCTCTTTAAACATTACGCTCGCAACGTTTGGCTGTTTCACTTCATCATCGACGATTGCAAATTTTGATTTTGCTTGTTGTTGAGAAATTTCATCAACAGCAGCATGCATTAAGAATCCGATACCGTATACTAAATCAAAACCTTGGCGGGCAAGCGTATTTAAGTTAGTAGAGTAATCAGCATCTGATGTGGATTGAAGGTAATCAAATCCACCCTTACCTTTTTTCAAGCCGTTGTCTTTACCAAATTCTTTAAGACCTTCCCAAGCAGATTGGTTAAATGATTTGTCGTCAACACCGCCGACATCCGTAACCATTGCAACAGAGAATGCTTTTTCTTTTTCTCCACCTTTAGTTGTATCTGCGGGTTTGTTAGTATCACTTTTTCCACAAGCACCTAAAAGTGTTCCAGCAGCAAGAACTAGTGATAGCGCCATTCCAATTTTACGCTTTTTCAAGGTATTGTACCCCCTATGAATGATGTTTGATTTAGTAGAAATGTTCTAAAGCATGACTGGTTGCGTTTTCAAAAAGGATTATAAAAATTATGGTCTTTTCCTTAATACATGAAAACTAAATTTATCAGCTTTAAAATAGTTTACCGAGAATAGGACAGGTTCATCCATTTCGTCGAAATGCATTTGTTTTAAAACCAACAATGCTGTTTCTGGGTCACATTCTAGAATTGGGGAAATTTTCTCATGATAGCCAATCGGCTCGATCTGGGCAACCGCGTATGTAATTCTCCGGTTGGATTCCTCATCTAAAATGCTGAAGATTGATTCTTCTCCATGAGAAAAGGTTTCCGGCAAAATGCGTTCAGGGACCTTGTCGACACAGTAGACGACCGGCTCTCCATTTGCGGTTCTGACCCTCTCCATCACGACAATATCCTCACTAGTAGAACATGCGAAACGACGAATATCCTCTTCGGTTGGACTTTGTGTTGATGAACTTAAAAAAATGGTTCCTGGTTTCATTCCAGCCTGTTTAATCATGTCAGTAACACTATTAAGTTGTTCAATCCCTGAAGTAAACAATGGCTTTGCATTAACAAAGGTACCAACTCCATGGCGCCTTACGATAACATTTTCCTCCTCAAGGATGCGTAAAGCTTCCCTAAGGGTTGCCCTGCTTACACCAAGCTGTTTGGCAAGATCGAATTCTGAAGGTAATTTTTCTTTTTCTTTGTATACTCCATCTTCCATATCCTGCTTTAACCGATCGATTACTTGTAAGTATAAATGTCGGTTATCTGACTTTATTGACATGCTGTTTCCTCCAGCCTTTTTCCTAAGACATCAGACATCTGATATCATTCCTACTAATCGAGATTTATATTAACATTTTTTTTGTGATAAATAAATAGGAATTCAAAATTTTGTCGAAAAAAGGTCAGAAGATAATAATTGTCATAAAGTTACCTAATTATTCAGGAGAAAATCTGCTATAATTAAATACTAAAATATAAAAAGTGAGACTTTGTAGTAAAATATAGCTATTTTTTCTTTGATATCGGCATTCACCTCCTATTACTATAGTATCAAATTTTCAGTAAATTAGTATAAAAAAAAGAGCCAAAAGCTCTTTTTTTTATACTAATTATGAACTTTGTTCTTCCTTAGGCTTAGATTGTAAAACAGCACGAGGTTTACTTCCTTCATATGGGCCTACTACTCCACGAACCTCCATTTCGTCTATTAAACGAGCGGCTCTTGTATAGCCTATTCGGAAGCGGCGCTGTAGCATGGAAACGGATGCTGTTTGCATATCAATGATAAGCTCAACCGCTTCGTCATATAGGTCATCTTCGACCGCACCTGTTACTTCAGGTATATCATCAGGAATCATTTCTTCTTGATATTGTGCCTTTTGCTGAGAAATTACAAATTCTACGGTTTCCTCAACCTCTTGATCTGAAAGGAATGCACCTTGAACCCTGACTGGTTTTGATGCCCCCACTGGTAAGAATAACATGTCACCGCGACCAAGTAGCTTCTCTGCTCCCCCCATATCCAGGATGGTTCTTGAATCGGTTGAACTTGATACCGCAAAGGCAATACGGGATGGAATATTTGCTTTAATTACTCCCGTAATGACATCAACGGATGGCCTTTGGGTGGCGATAATTAAATGAATGCCTGCAGCGCGAGCCATTTGCGCAAGTCTAGTAATCGAATCCTCTACATCCGAAGAGGCTACCATCATTAGGTCGGCTAGCTCATCAACAATGACGACAATATATGGTAATAACGGTTGCTTATCATTTTCCTCTAAATTATGCCTTCTGATATGATCATTATAGCCTTCAATATTTCGTGTCCCGGTATAAGAAAACAGTTCATAACGCCTTTCCATTTCATTAACTACCTTTTTCAAGGCCTGTGAAGCTTTTTTTGCATCTGTTACAACAGGTGCCAGCAAATGGGGGATTCCGTTATAAACATTTAACTCGACCATTTTCGGGTCAATCATCATTAACTTTACTTCATGTGGCTTTGCCCGCATTAAAATACTCGTGATAATCCCATTTATACAGACACTTTTCCCACTTCCTGTTGCTCCTGCTACTAGCAGATGGGGCATTTTATTTAATTCTGCTAGAACGGCTTCACCAGTAATATCCCTGCCAAGTCCAATGAGAAGTTTGGCATCCGGCTTATCATTTTGGGTAGCGTCTAGTACTTCACGAAGGGAAACCATCGCTACCTCAGAATTGGGAACCTCAATACCAATCGCAGATTTTCCAGGGATAGGAGCTTCTATCCGAATATCTTTAGCAGCAAGTGCTAAGGCTAAATCATCACTTAAGCTGACAATTTTACTAACTTTCACTCCAACATCAGGATGCACCTCATATTTTGTTACAGCTGGTCCTAAATGTACTTGTGTGACACGCGCTTTTACGCCAAAGCTTTGGAAGGTCCTTTCAAGCTTGGCCGCATTTGCATGAATTAATTCATATTCTCCACTTTGGTCGGTTTTTTTGGGAAGCTTTAGGAGTTTTAGTGGCGGTAATTCGTAAGCCACGTTTTCCACTTCTGTAAATGTAATTGGAGGGGTTTGATCTTCCACATCTTCATCATGGCTACTCTTTGTACTTTTTGATTGTACTTTTTGATTTTCTTTTAGGCCCTCTTCAACATATGCTCGGTCTGAAAAACTAGATATAATCGGTTCAGGTATTCTGGTCTCATCTTGTTCCGGTAGCTTCTGACTGTTTATAATCGGTCTGTTTTCACTTGAAGGATTTTGTTTTTCTGGCTTCTTATGTGATTTTCTTTCATTACTGCGTTCTTGTTTTTTTTGTTTCCATTCAGACATATCCATTTTAAAGGCTTCCCATTGATTTTTTAAAAAATCAATACCGGTAATGAGAATTTTACCAATGATATCTCCAAACGATTTTCCGGTAATAAGTATAATTCCAATAATAATGAAAATAAAAGCGATAATTTTCGTACCAGTTTCAGCGAATAAGTAATGAAATAATGCAAACAAGATTGCTCCAATTATTCCGCCCCCAAGGTCGGTGGTACTGGTATCTCCTTTAAGTTCCATCATAAATAACTCCCAAGTGTTTCCGATCACACTAGGGTCTTTAAATCTCCCGTCATTCGTAAGCAAATTAAATAAAGTTACATGACTTAACAATAGGATGGCAGAAACAATAAAATAGCTGCCAACTAATTTTATATGGAAGAAAAAGGGCATTTCTCGTTTCCACATCAAATAAACACTTAATATTACCAATCCAAGTAAACATAACATGTACCATTCACCCATCCAAAACCGGAAGAAGAGGACAGTTGCCTTACCGACAGCCCCAAGCTTAGCAATCGAAATTATCGCCAACGCTAATAGTACGAGTGCCGATAATTCATATTGAATGGTTCGTTTTAAATGGTTATCTCGCTTTTTAGGTTTTCTTCTCTTTTTTTTGGCCATCTGATCACCTTGTAGTTTTATTGTGGTATATTATTTTAATTATTGTTACCTTCTATTATTAATAGCTGATAATAATAAGGTAAAAAGGAAAGCAGCCGATTGGCTGCTCTTGTCTTCATAACCTAATTATACCATAATCTACTACTACATTACCGTCAATCCTTCGAGATTAGTAAAAGATATTTTTGCACCTGGGCATATTTTCTCATCCATAAAATGCTGGGGATCACTGCTAAGGATGCGGATCACTTGAAAATTCTGTTGGTCAGTAGCCTCTACTAATAGTGGTATTCCTTGGAAGTTTACCATTTGTTGTTTACTGACCGATTCACTATCATAAGGAAAAACAAGTTCATTTGGCATCATCGTATAAAGAATCATTGAATCAGTCCCTCATTCTTTTCTTTTTGAAGATCAATCATCTTATTTAACTTTTTCATTGCCTGCCCTAGTCCGCCCACTTCGTCTATTAATCCACATTTTACCGCATCCACACCAATTACATTTGTCCCAATATCTCTTGTTAAATTCCCCTTTGCAAACATTAAGTCTTTAAAAGTTTCTTCTGTAATTTTCGAATGCTTCGTAACAAAGTTGACTACCCGCTCCTGCATTTTATCCAAATATTCAAAGGTTGCTGGAACTCCAATAACAAGACCTGTTAAACGGATAGGATGAATGGTCATCGTAGCGGTTTCAGCAATAAAAGAATAGTCACAGGATACAGCAATTGGCACGCCAATTGAGTGTCCTCCACCTAGCACGATCGAGACAGTAGGTTTTGATAGGGTTGCTAGCATTTCTGAAATGGCCAAGCCCGCCTCTACATCGCCGCCAACGGTATTTAAAATAATCAGAACTCCCTCTATTTTGGGATTTTGTTCAATAGCAACGAGCTGCGGAATTATATGTTCGTATTTTGTTGTTTTGTTTTGCGGCGGCAGGGCTAAATGGCCCTCAATTTGACCGATTATGGTCAAACAATGAATTTTAGAATCCTGAGACAACTGTGGCACATTGGTTTGTCCTAGCTGCTGAATTTTTTCTATTAATGTAGAAGGAGACTTTTCCTCTTTTTGAGGCTCCCCTTCTTCCTGGTTATCAGTGTCGTTTTTTGGAAAGTCGGTATTCATTCTAATACTCCCTTCATACATGATAAAGTTAGTATTATCCTTTCATACAATTTCATCCATGAATATTGACCATACAAACAGGCACTGATAGCATCAGTGCCTGTTGAAATTCAAATTAGACTTCCATAATAATCGGAAGAATCATTGGTCTTCTTTTTGTTTTTTCAAATAAGTATCGATTTAATTCATCTCTTACTTCCTGCTTGAGGCTTGCCCATTCAAAAGAACCTTTTGCCGTATTTCTTTCTACAATATCCCGTACTAATTTTGTAGAATCATCCATTAGTTTTTCTGATTCACGAACATAGACAAAACCTCTTGAGATAATTTCAGGACCTGCGGCAATTTTCTTTTCTTGTTTCGTTAAGGTGACAACCACGATTAGAATGCCATCTTGAGATAAAAGCTTTCGATCCCTTAATACGATGTTACCAACATCACCTACACCAATACCATCGACGAGAACATTACCAGAGGGAACTTTACCAGTAATGGATAATGATCCTTCCTTCCATTCCACCACATCACCACGGTCTAGAATGAATATTTGTTCATCGGTAAGGCCACATTCCAGCGCTAATTTTCGATGTGCTTTTAGCATCCGATATTCGCCATGAACAGGTATTAAAAACTTAGGATTCATTAAATTTATCATAAATTTTAATTCTTCTTGACTTCCATGGCTTGAAACATGGATCGTCCGTTTACCAGAAATGACATTAGCTCCTGCCCTGAATAGCATATCGATTGTCTTGAATAAAAATACTTCACTCCCCTTAAGCGGTGAGGCAGCGATCAAAACAGTATCCCCTGTTTGGATATTTAATAGTTTATGTGTTTGTTTTGCCATTTTTTGCAGGGCCTCAATAGGTTCCCCTTGACTGCCAGTCATTAATACCGCAATTTCCCGGTCTTGATAATCCTTAATCTCGCTAATCGGGATAATTAAATCTTCTTCCACTTCCAGGTACCCTAAATCGAGCGCTATATGATATATTCGTTCCAGGCTCTTCCCAACTACTGCGACTTTACGGCCATTCTCTCTAGCAGCGTTAAAAATATGCTGTATTCGGTTTATGTCTGATGCAAAACAAGCTGCAATGATTCTGCCAGGGGCATTATAAAAAGCGTTGGACATTTCACGTTCAACGATGGCTTCAGATGTTGTATAGCCTGGTTTTTCAGCATCGGTACTATCAGACAATAAACATAAGACTCCATTGTCACCAATGGCTGCCATTTTTCCTATTTCAGGTTTGTATAGTTTAGTTGCGGCTTGATCAAATTTAAAGTCACCGGTATAAACAATACTACCTTCAGATGTATGAATGCAAACTCCTACAGAATCAGGGATGCTATGATTGGTTTTAAAAAAGCTGACATTTACGGAATCTAAG
The DNA here is from genome assembly GCF_031988165.1 of Neobacillus sp. Lineage (NCBI taxonomy): Bacteria > Bacillati > Bacillota > Bacilli > Caryophanales > Bacillaceae > Neobacillus > Neobacillus sp. Next base: position 6,404 of record NZ_DALZYO010000023.1, on the reverse strand, counting down.
TCTACTATCGTATCCGAATTCACTTCAATAAATCGAGCTTTCCCATTGAAGTCCTGCTCCTTAAACTTTGCACTTGCAAGGGCAAGGGTCAGTTTCGTTCCATAAACGGGGACATCTACTTCCTTGAGCACATAGGATAGTGCGCCAATGTGATCTTCATGACCATGTGTTAAAAAAATGGCTTTAACCCGTTCCTTGTTGTCTTTTAAATAGGTAATATCAGGAATAACCATATCGATGCCCAGCATTTCTTCCTCGGGGAACATTAAGCCGGCATCAATAATGAAGATGTCCTTGTCCACTTCTACAAGGTACATATTCTTACCGTTTTCTCCATTACCACCAAGTGCAATAACCTTAATGGAATTATTTTTTTCCTTTATCAATTTCCGTTTCCTCCTACATGTGTTTAGGCCGATCGAAATCAGTTACAATTATTATACTTGAAATAAGAAAACCTTTACAACTTAAATGAGCTGTCTATGCCCACACAAAATAGCCGAGATATGAAAAGCGCAAGCTTCCTTTGCGCGGCGTATGGACTGGAGCACTTTGAATGAGATAAAGGAAACACGGAGAGCTATAGCGATCCGATGTTGACTTATCGTAGGGAAAAGGGCGAAGTCCACTAGCCGCTGGGCGCTGGAGCTGGACAATTCTCAAAGTCGAAAATTTTATCTTATCTTTTAAAAAAATAAGCCAACCGATATTGTTTCGGTTGGCTCTTAGTTATTATTTTTTATTTAAGAGTGAAATTAACGTGGTCCGTTCTTGTTCAGTTAATCCTACAAGAGGCAGCCTTACTGAGCCTACATCCAATCCAAAAACCTGCAATGCCGTTTTAACTGGAGCAGGACTTGGAGCAGCAAATAACCCTTGCATAATTGGCAGTAACTGCTGATGTAATTTCGCAGCCTTTCCAATCTCTCCATCAATAAACACATTAATCATTTCTTGCATTTCATTTCCAATCACATGAGATGCAACTGAGACTACACCTACCCCGCCAATGGAAAGAACAGGTATTGTTAAACTGTCATCCCCGCTGTACAAAACAAAATCATCATCCGAATTGGCAATAATTTGCGTCATGGCATTTAAGTCCCCACTAGCGTCCTTTATTGCCACTATATTTGGTATCTTGGAAAGACGAATCACAGTTTCTGGAAGGATGTTTATTACTGACCTTCCAGGAATATTATAAAGCATTACTGGTAGTGTAGTTGCTTCGGCTACTGCCTTAAAATGCTGGTATAAGCCTTCTTGATTTGGCTTGTTATAATACGGTGCAACCACTAAAATAGCATCCACGCCAAGCTGCTCTGCTTTTTTTGTCAATTCAATTGAGGCATATGTGTTATTGCTTCCTGTTCCAGCAATCACTGGAATTCTTTTGTTTACAACTTTTACAACATGATTGAATAATGCCAGCTTTTCTTCCTTGGATAATGTTGGTGATTCACCTGTAGTACCTGCAATTACAAGGGAATCTGTTCCATTTTCAATTAAATAATTTACTAATTGAGTGGTCTTAGCAAAGTCAATATGCCCTTTTTTATCAAAAGGGGTTACCATTGCAGTAGAAACTCGCCCGAAATGAACCATTTTCCTACTCCTTCCCATCCATACGGGGTGCCGTATGTGCAAATGTATCCTTGAATTTCTTCAAATGACACATTATATCCTGTTGATAATATTTATAAATCTGTATAATTAAATTCCATTAATTCTTCTTCTAATTGAAAAGCATCATGCAGGGCATTGACGGATTTAACCAAGTCATCCTGCTTAACTAGTACCCAAATGGTGGTATGGCTGTCTGCCGATTGTAAAATACGAATTCCCTTGTCTGATAAGGCAGTAACAATTTTCGAGGTTACCCCTGGGACGCCAGCAATACCTGCCCCAACTACAGAAACCTTTGCACAATGGCGTTCTATAATAGGCTCATGATCTAATGCGTTTAAGACTTGAATAGCCCTGTCCGTCATCTCTTCATTTACCGTATAAACAACACCGTTTGGCGAAATATTGATAAAATCAACACTGATTTTTTCATTGGCCATTGCCTTAAAAACTTCTGACTGCAAGTAGTATTGATCTTTTTTCGCAAACACCTTTATTTGAGTGACATTTGAAACATGTGCAATTCCTGTTACGACTCGTTCCTTTATGTCACTTCCACGATTATATTTATTTAATGTTGTAACCAATGTTCCAGGGGTGTCGGAATAGGTGGAGCGAATTCGAATGGGCACCTTTGCCTGCATGGCAATTTCTACTGCTCTTGGATGAATCACCTTTGCACCTTGATAGGCCATATTACAAACTTCTGTATAGGTAACTACAGAAAGCGGCCGGGCATTTTCTGCAATCCGTGGGTCTGCAGTCATAATTCCCTCCACATCCGTGAATATATCAATCCATTCAGCATTAAGGGCAGCACCAAGAGCTGCTGCTGATGTATCACTTCCGCCGCGTCCAATAGTGGTAACATCTCCATTTTTCGCAGCCCCTTGAAATCCGGCAACTACGACAACATCAGATTTTTCAAGTTCTCTAAGGAGCCTGTCACATTTTATTTCGTTGATTTTTGCATTTGTATGGTCATTGTTCGTCCTAAATCCAGCTTGAGCTCCTGTTAATGCTACCGCATTGACTCCGTTCTCCAGCAACATGTGTGTAAATACGATGCTAGAAATAACCTCACCGCATGATAATAATAAATCATGTTCCCGTTTCGAGATTTTACTTAAGTTGCCTCCGATTAAAGATAATAGTGTATCAGTTGCATAGGGGTCTCCCTTTCTCCCCATTGCCGAAACAACAACTACTACTTTGTAACCGTCAGCTAATGCTTTTTCAATATGGCCTTGAGCAAATTTCCTGCTCTTCTCATCTTTGACAGATGTCCCGCCAAATTTTTGAACAATAATTTTCATAATAACACCAAAACCTGCCTTTTTGGATGTAACTTTATACTTTTCTATCATTCAACTTCGATAACTGTCTAGCTCCAGCAACAACTGTTTTTCTTATACTAACCCCAATTTAACTAAACTTTCTGCGATTTGGACGGAATTCCATGCAGCGCCTTTAAGCAGGTTGTCTGAAACTACCCACATATGGAACCCGCGGCCTTCATCGATGTCTTTTCTAATACGTCCTACAAAGACATCATTTTTTCCAACACAATTTGCCGGCATTGGATATATTTGATTTTCAAGATCATCCTGTAAGATAACTCCCGGTGCATCTTTTAATAATGCTTTAATGTCGTTTGCACTTACGTCATCTGATTCAATTTCAAAATAAACTGATTCCGAATGACCGACTGCAATTGGGAGTCGGACACAGGTTGCAGAAACCTGTAATTCTGGCAAATGCATGATTTTCTTTGTCTCATTAATCATTTTCATTTCTTCAAACGTATAGCCGTTTTCTTGAAATTTATCAATTTGCGGAATGGCGTTAAAGGCAATTTGATAATGACTTTTGTCTGATTTTACTGGTAAAATACCAGGTTCAAATGGTTCATCATTTAAAATTGACTTTGTTTGTTCCATTAATTCTTCGACTGCAGCAGCACCTGCACCGGAAACCGCTTGATAGGTTGATACGATAACCTTTTTTAAACCATATTTCTGACGAATTGGTTCTAAGGCTACAACCATTTGAATCGTTGAGCAGTTTGGATTAGCAATAATGCCATTATGGTGATGCAAGTCCGCTTCGTTCACTTCAGGAACAACCAATGGTTTATCCGTATCCATTCTAAATGCGCTAGTGTTGTCCACGACGATGGCACCACGTTTTACTGCTTCAGGGGCAAGTTCCTTAGAAACACTGCCGCCAGCACTGAATAAGGCAATTTCGACTCCTTCAAAGCTCTCAGGCTTTGCTTCCTGAATTATATATTCCTGACCATTTACATTCACTTTTTTCCCTGCAGACCGGGCTGAGGATAGGAGGGTAAGTTCTCCAATTGGAAAATTCTCTTTGATTAGTGTTTGAATCATTTGTTGTCCTACTGCTCCTGTTGCCCCAACAACAGCAACATGAAATCCATTGTCGCTTCTCATTACCTGTTCTCCCTTCAATCTTTCAACTGTATATTTTTTGGTCATTTCAATTTTGGAAAATATCATCAGCGGGAGAAACCTCCCGACTGATGAATAGTTAATCTATTTTAACATATTCCTTTTAAGAAATAACCTTTTTTAAAGAAAGAAGGGGAGAATTAGTCTTTGTCATTATATCTTTCAACAAGTACGGGCTGAATTTGTATTCCTTCCATTGCTGCTTCAACTGTTTCAGAAAGCAACGTCATTCTAGCAACCATCGAATTAGGCTTTTTCACAGGATCATCCTGGCCATATGGAATAAAATATATATTTTTTGTTGCCATTAATCTCATTAAATTTACGCCATTTAACCCAAGTGCATCATTGGTTGATATACCTAGTACGACTGGCCTTAAATTTCTAAGAGTTGCTTTTGCAGCCATTAAAACCGGACTGTCGTTCATGGCATTAGCAAATTTACTCATTGATACTCCGGTTAATGGCGCAATAACCATACAATCTAGTGGGATTTTTGGTCCTAAGGGCTCTGCTTTGACAATTGAATCAATAACCTTGTGTCCTGTTAAATCTTCAATTCGCTCAATCCAGTCTTCCCCTTTTCCAAAACGGGTTTCTGTATTTTTTACTGTAAAACTTACAACTGGCATTACCTCTGCACCGGCGAGAACTAGTTTTTCTATTTCTGGAAATACAGCATCATACGTACAATGAGAACCGGTTAGGCCAAAGCCAATCCTTTTACCCCTTAAACTCATTTTACCTTCCCCTTTCGCCTTCTTAAATCGTCCTGAAGCAGTTGGGCGAGAACATTGGCCAGAATTTGACCAGCTGTTTTGGGTGCAACAATCCCTGGAAGCCCTGGAGCAAGTAATGCTTTTATTCCTCTTTTTTCAGCATATCTAAAATCAGTTCCACCTGGTTTTGAGGCAAGATCAATAATGAGCGAATGTGAGGGTAATTTAGAAATAACCATGGCCGTAACAATTAAATGTGGTGCCGTGTTAATAAGAATATCTGTATCCTTCACTTCATTCACTAAATTATTTAAATGGAATGGCGTTAAGCCCATTTCGGTAATTCTTGCCAAATGTTCACTTCTTCTGGCTCCAACCTTTACCTTTGCTCCTAGTGCCGCAAAGGTTCTTGCCACACTCATCCCAACTCTTCCTAAGCCCAAAACTGTAATATTTGAGCCGTGAATCGTGAAATCAGTATGCTGTATGGCCATCATAATTGTTCCCTCTACAGTTGGGATGGAATTATAGATGGCAACATCATCCCGTTCAAATAACTGGACAAGAGTTCGTTTGCTCTGTTTTGTAATTCCATTTAAATAGGAATTACTAATCCCAGAATAAATCGTACAATTTTCAAGTGTTTTATCCAGCATTGCTCCTGTTAAAATAACCTTCTCATTCGAAAAGATTGTTTCCACCTGGCCTTCTAGGTCTGTACCTGGAACAGGTAGAATAAGTGCATCCATATTTGAAAAATTAACTTCATCCAACTTTTCCTTGACTGCACCAGTGAAGGCATGGTCAAGCTGTTCGAAACCAATTAGCGATAATCTCGCATCTAACTCGGTTAACTTGCGGATGATTTCCAGCTGTCTGGCATCCCCGCCAATCACGGCAATTTGCATCCCTGTCAGCATGAAAACATTCACCTTCTTTTTTTAAAAATCCAACTGGGAATTCCTTTTCTTGTTATCACTCCACCATCTTATGAAAGAAGGCTTCATTCGGTGAGTTTTCCACCTATAGTAAAACGAAAAAGCCCAAGCAAAATTTATTTTGCTTGAGCTTTTTGAAGTTTTCCTAATCTTCTTCTGGAACATCAATAATAATCATATCCGAGCCAATTTTTTTTATATGCTGCCAAGGCACTCTTATTTCCACTCCCTGTTTCCGAAAACCAAACCATTTTAATGAAGGAATTAACAGTGCCTGTATTTGGCCTGTGCCTTCATTAATTTCTAAATCTGTTTGGCCAAGTACGCCAAGACGCTCAGCCTTTTTAACATCAACTATTTCTTTACCACTTAATTCACTCAGCCTCATGGAATAGAACTCCCCTCATTGCTCTTTTCTATTAGTTTATAAAAGGAAGTCCTAATTTAGACTAAATAAAAAAACAGTTCAAAAACGAACTGTCAGGCCTTCGAAAAACTTTCGACAGCCTTTTATTTTATTCACATTCATTAATAATCAACCGCGTTAATTTATTATAATATTATTAATATATAGGCCTTTCAACATGTCTTGTGATTTGCGCTCCAGGCGCTTCGCTTTCCGCGGGCGTGCCGGGGAGCCTCCTCGT
>NZ_DALZYO010000022.1:0-86706 GCF_031988165.1 Neobacillus sp. | reverse complement strand
GGAGCGGAAATCAACAGGCCAGTTTGCAGGGCTAATCCATTATTAAAAAATTGCCGAGAAATATACCCTTTCTCGACAATCTGAGCCGCACAATGTATGCGGCTTTTTGTTATTTTTTGAATAGATAAGAATACTCCCCGTAACCTTCCACTTCAAGTCTTTCTTTCGATATAAACCTTAAGGCGGCGGAATTGATACAATAGCGCAAACCCGTTGGGTCAGGACCATCATTAAATACATGGCCTAAATGAGAATCAGCCAACTTACTCCTTACTTCTGTCCGAGTCATAAAATGACTAAAATCCGCTTTTTCAAGCACTTCTTCTTCTTGAATGGGTTTTGTAAAGCTCGGCCAGCCACAGCCAGCATCAAATTTATCAAGCGAGCTAAAGAGCGGCTTTCCAGAAACAATGTCCACATAAATACCGTCTCTTGTTTCATTCCAATATTCATTTTTAAAAGGCGGCTCTGTTGCATTATTTTGCGTTACCTCATATTGGATTGGTGTTAATTCCTTTTTCAACTGTTCTATCTCTTTATTTTTCATTTTCTTCACCCCAATGCTTTTGAATAAATCCGGCCCGTCCAGAGCCTACATGATAGGACTCATAATGGGCCCTATTTTTCTTATAATAGCCCTGATGATATTCTTCTGCCGGATAAAAGGTCTGTGCCGGAAGAATCGGTGTAACAATTGGTTTAATAAATCGTCCGCTATCCTGGAGCCGTTGTTTTGATTCTTCAGCAAGCCTTTTTTGCTGCTCATCATGGTAAAAAACCGCTGTTTGATAGGAATGTCCGCGATCGTAAAATTGTCCACCCGGATCGGTTGGGTCAATCTGCTGCCAAAATAATTCCAACAGCTTTTCATAAGAAAAAATAGATGGATCATAGTTAATTTGGACTGCTTCATAATGGCCGGTAGTATCTGAACAAACCTGCTGGTATGTCGGGTTTTCAACCGTTCCGCCTGTATAACCAGAAATTACACTTATAATGCCTGGCTGTTCATCAAATGGCTTCACCATACACCAAAAACAGCCGCCGGCAAACGTTGCTAATTGAGTTGCCTTTTCCACGAGTCCACCCCTTTTTTGCAATTCTTGACCTTATTTAAAAGTATACAGAATGTTTCTACAGAAATAAAACTTCTTGGCATGATTAGAAAAGCGCAAACGCCCTGTTCAGCGACGTAAGGGCTGGACTGAACCGACTGAGATAAAGGAAACACGGTGAACGAAGAGAACCGATGTTGACTTATCGTAGGGAGGTGAAGGAAGCACTATAGTCGCTAGGGTGCTTGCGCTGGACAATTTTCAAAGTTCAAAATATAAATTCTTATATGTTTAAAAAAAAGCCGCAACCATTTCCCTGGTTCGGCTAAAAATAGATTAACGGCTCTTCCGCTGTTTTATTTGTTTGTTAATAGTCTTCCATTGTTTTCTTACATCAGCTTGAGCACGTTTATCTGCTTTTCTTTCAATAAATGCGAGCTCCTTTTGCAACTTTGTGTAACTTGTCAACCTTTCAGCTGCAAGCTGCCCCTCATTAATGGCGTTCACCACTGCGCAACCTGGCTCATCCATATGCAGACAATCGCGGAATCGACAATTTTCCGCTAACTCTTCTATCTCAGAAAAGGTTTCCGATAAACCGTCTGAACTTTCCCAAAGCTGCAATTCCCGCATCCCAGGTGTATCAATCAAAACGCAGCCATTCGGTAAGAGAATTAGCTCTCGATGGGTGGTTGTATGTCTTCCCTTATCATCTGCCTCGCGAATTTCCTGTACCAATTGCTTCTCTTCGCCTAATAATCGGTTCGTTAAGGTTGACTTCCCGACTCCAGAGGATCCGAGCAAAGCAATTGTTTTTCCCGGCTCTAAAAATAGTTCAAGCTTTTCAAGTCCTGCAAGAGTTTCAGAGCTAATCGGAATGATGGGAACTCCACCTAATGCAATTGCTTCGACTTCAGCAATTTTCTCCGTAATGTTATGACATAGATCGGCTTTACTTAACACAATAACAGGGTTTGCACCGCTTTCCCATGTCAGTAATAAATAGCGCTCTAATCTCCGTAAATTTAAGTCTTCATTTAAGGAGTTAACAAGAAAAACAGTATCCACGTTTGCCGCAACAATTTGCTCTTCGGCTGTTGCTCCAGCTGATTTTCTTGAAAACTTACTTTTACGCGGTAAAACGGTAATAATCGTTCCCTTTCCTTCTTCAGCCCTCGGCTTTAAGCCGATCCAATCGCCAACGGCGGGGAAATCCTCACGAGCCTTAGAATGAAAGCTGAACTTACCCGATACTTCACATAATAATTCTCCAAATTCCGTCCACACACGATATATCCGCTTATGTTCAAGTGCCACTCGGCCTATTATTAAATCCTCACCCAAGTTCAATTGATCAAAATCTTTTTTTATTATTTCCGTTAATCCCATGTTTAATAAATTCATTCTTATTCCTCCAGCAAATTTTTTTAAAATAAAAAACCATAGGCACACACAGCCCATGGTTTTATTCGCATAAGGGAATAAAGAAGATAAATACTCCTAAAAAGAGGATTTTTGGGCTGTGCAAACAATATTCAAATAATATATATTTCTCACATTTTCAATTAACATTGCACGTCACCCACTTTCAATCTTATTTGTAATAAGTATATGTAATATTTTTTCATTTGTAAATATAAATTGGCTAAATTTCTATTTGCTACCAGGGAGATAGACACCTACCTAATGAAACATGAATAAATTATGTTGTATAAGATTTGATAGGAGATGCTTGTATGTCAGAAACAAGAAACCACGCTGATTACCTTCACAAAGCAGCAATGTATGATTTTTTGGCACAATTTTATAAATACACAAACCCAAGCTTCCACATGCATTTTTATTTAAAACACCTTAAAAACATCAATAAAGCAATGTACATGATGCGAACGAATTCTCAAACAGCACAAAGGGAAGCAAAGGTTCGCGTCCTCCATTCCTCTCATGATTCCCCTAATGTAGACATATATATTAATGGAAAGAGAATGATTAGAGACCTGCCTTTCAAAAATGTCAGTTCAGATCTTTCATTAAAGGCTGGGAAATATCATCTCGATATATACCCGTCTGGAAATATGGTTGATAGTGTATTAAATAAAAAAATAACCGTGGAACCAGGCAAATCGTATACATTGGCTACCATTGACCATGTAAAAAAGATGCGCCTGCTCATGTTTGAAAATCACCCGGGTGTTCCAGCTAATGAGACGAAGGTCCGCTTTATCCATCTTTCACCGGACACTCAGCCACTTGATTTAGCCGTAAAGGGTCGAGATGTTATTTTCCATAATGTTTCCTACAAACAGGCCACAGAATATTTAGGTTTAACCCCAATGACTATAGACCTCGAGGTGAGGCAAGCTGGAAGTAAGACCGTTATCCTTCCTTTGCATCAGCTTAAATTTAATGCTAATGATAGCTACTCGATTGTATTTGTTGGCCTATCAAAAGATAAACCGGAGTTTCAAATGATCAGATTGAAGGATTAAGCACAGACTCACCTCAAAAATTGACGAATAAAAGGTGCCTCAATATAAGAGGCACCTATTTTACAGGGACGAGTATAGTAAATGCAATGTCATCTTTTTTTAAATCAAATTTGTCCGCTTTGATTTTCATTTCACTTTTCATTTTTAATTGCTGCATGTTGATATATACCTGTTTTTTATTTGGTCTAATGTCAACTCCCTTTGGGAGCTTGTAATTTTCACTAATAAAACTTAGTACGTATGAAATAGGCAAGTGCAAACTGCCGATTGCAATCGATTTTTGATTCAATACCAAATCACCATTTTTAAGAGCCTCGGGTTCAAATGTTAATTTCATATTTAACTCTTCACTGAAAAACGGAATGGTTCCATATAACTCCACTTCTTCGCCCAAGATAACACGATAACCGATAGGAGAATCGGCAGCTTGCTCCCGTAAATAATGGTTAATAAGCCGATTTAAATCATATTTATTTGATTTTACATGAAAGGAAACATAATCACCTGTAAGGCCCTTTTGATTATTGCCTTTCCTATCTGAAGTTGGAGTCATAATCAAGGTTAAGATAATAATTGCGGACAAAAGGTTGATTCCTATTAAGAGAAGGAATCCTATTTTCCATTTATTTTTCATAAAAATCTAATTCTCCTCTGTAGTGACCAGGTATGCCTTCTTTTCTAAATCAGGTATTACCCTTTCTTCCAAGGTCTCATTTAATCTCTCAGCAATTAGTTGATAGCCTTTGTCATTTGGATGAAAATTATCAGTATACAAAAGATTTTCATCAGCATGTAAAAACACATCTTCAATTGGGACAAAATAGGCGTTAGGATAATTGACGATGACGCTTTGACCAGCTTTATTCCAATCCGCAACAATCTCATCCATTTCTTTAATATTAGAAAACCATTTCGAAAACGGATTATACAACCCCACTAATACAATGGACACGTTAGGGTTTTCCTGGACAATTGCCTCGATAATTTGTGTTAAATGTTTGCGATAGGATTCTTTCTCCTTCACAAAATCGGAAATTTGCAGGTTAGAAATATTATCCCTTACCACTTTCATGATATCGTTACCGCCAATAGTAATAATAACCAAATCCGATTGTTTAACCAAATCCTTCATTTCTATCGATTGTAGCCTTTTTAATAGCTGAGTGGTCCGATTTCCCTTTACACCATAATTCAAGAAATCAACATGTTGGATGCCTTTTTCTTTTTCAAGCAACGTTTTTAAATATGGCAGGTATCCGCCTTGGTCTGTACTATCACCTACACCTTGTGTTAAGGAGTCACCAGCAGATAGTACCGTCAAATTTTTCGGAAGAAAATCTGCAGGAATTGGTTCAAAAACGGGAGCCGCTGATTTCTTTATCTGGTGTAAGGCCCATTGATCTGATTGACTGCATGAAGATAAGAATAATGCCGAGAGAATTAGAAGAGTGAAAAACTTTTTCATCTTTATTCACCTGCCTTCTAAACTATTTTTATTATAACACGACAGTATTCATTCAAAACAAGTATGTACTATCCTATTCCTACCAAAAAAAATAGACCAATTAAATGGTCTATTGTAATGCTTTGATATCGTGAATAATTTCATCATAGGGAACATTTTTAAAGCCATTATACGATTTTTTAATATTCCCATCCTTATCAACTAAGTAAAGATAGGTTTGATGAATGACCTGATTGCCATCATCAGGTTTTTTGACAAGTGTCTTAAAATTTTTCGCTGCGAATTCTTCAATAAACGCTTGAGAGTACCCTGTTAGAAAGGTCCAGTTTTTAAAATCTACTCCAAATTGATTCCCATAACGGGTTAGGACTTCTGGTGTATCTACCGTTGGATCCACACTAAAAGAGACGAATTCAACATTCTTCAAGCCTTCCTCTTTTACCTTTTTTTGTATTTTTAACATATTGGAGGTCATCGGAGGGCAGACATCCGCACAGCTTGTAAAAATAAAAGTTGAAATCCATACCTTGCCCTTTAAATCTTTTAAACCTAAAGACTTGTTATCTTGAGTTGTTGCCGTAAAATCCTTTACCTGCCAATTCACGGCATTTTCTATTTCTTTTTTTCCACATGCCGACATTAACAGAGAACTAATAACTAAAAAAACTACCATTAACCGAGCCTTCATCGTATCACCTGCAACCTTTTCTTTTCCATATCGTGAATAGTTTAACAAAGTTCTGAAAAAGATGAAAGAAAACTGTCTTAATCTTTGAAGGAAAAAAATAGAGGATGGTGCGTTAGGCACCATCCTGTTTTTTTAGTCGTAGTAATACATTAAGGCAAGTGCACCCGGTCCGGTATGAGTGCTGACAATGGGGCCAGTATAATCAATTTCGATATCCTGAAACCCAGTTAACTCGTATATGCTTTCTTTTATTTTTGTTGATAGTTCATATGCTTCGGCGTGAGCAATACCAACACCGCGGATGGTTTTCTCTTTTATGTCCTCGGCAAATTGCTTGGCCATAAATTTAACGACTTGTGAATGGCTGCGTACCTTCGTAACAGGTGTATACTCTGCACCCTCAAGTGATGCAATCGGTTTAATATTTAACAGCGATCCGATAAAGGCCTTCCCTTTTCCGATTCGTCCACCCTTAACCAAGTTATCTAATGTGTCAACCATAATGTACAGCTTGGTATGATTACGAACAGCCTCTAGTCGGTTGAGGATTTCCTCCATGCTCTTGCCCAGTTTTGCCATCTCAGCAGCTTCCCTAACCTGAAAAGAAAGTGCTTTTGAAATAAACTTTGAATCCACCACAGTTACCTTCGTTTCTGTCATCTGTGCTGCACTTTCAGCGGACCTCACCGTTCCGCTCATTTTGCCGGTCATATGGATGGATAATACCTCATAGCCTTCTTCTCCAAGTCGGTCATAAACCTCAAGAAAAGCACCTATAGAAGGCTGCGAGCTTTTAGGTAATTCTTTGGAACCACTCATACCTTCAATAAATTCAACAGGATTGATATCCACCCGATCTAAGTAGGTTTCTCCATTTATAGTTACTGCCAAAGGCACAATAATAATACCAAGCTTTTCCGCCATATCATTTGTTATATCTAAGGTTGAATCGGTTACAATTTTTATTTTGCTCATACATTCACATCCCTACCATTACTGCCTTGTATTATACAGGTTTCGGCTTTTGAATGAAACACAATCCATCCTTTTCTATAATAAATTTAACATTTAACATTTTTTTGAAAAAAATAATAGAGCATCGATTTCCGATGCTCAAATAGCATTATGCGTTATTCTTTAGTTCTCCGACCTTAAACAGTTGTTCATAGTCCGGCCATTTCATGACCTTTTTCAAATAATCTTTAAAGGAGTAGCATCTTTTTGGCATTTTCTCTTGATAAAGTGATGCAACTAACGTCTGCAAACGGACTTGGATCATAAATTTATAAGTACTATCTTCCTCCAATACAGGAATATCCATGACTTTAACCTTCTGTCCAACAACATTTTTGAACTCTAGGCTTTTAAATAGCAAAATATCAATCCTCTTTTTTACCCGTTTGACTTTATTATACACCCTATTCATCTCGAATTGTGTCTAATTATGCCTGGTTTAGAAAAATATTTGTGAATTATTTACATCACAAACAGACCACTGTTATTTGCTTGCTTTTAGTCAAATGATTCGAAAATAAAAGGTCTAATCCGAGCATTCAATTTTGGATTTTGCTGGAGATAACTATGTTTGATAATAAATAATTTCGGTTTACTTTGTTTGCGGGTTTCAGCGTCACGGGAAGTAATACTGGTGAGGTCCTTGCTGCAGATTGGGCAGACCCATCTATCGGAATCGCTGCTGCTGAAGGATGGTTGATGGCATTTCGGACAGATCTTTTTATACAAAAGGGACAACTCCTTTTCTTCTATTTTTCAAGCACAGATATTTTAGAATTTTTATTAAACTATGTATTTTCAATAGAAAAATGACATCATCAACTTACTAATTTCTGACATAACTGTTCTTATTAAAGAACTTATAGAATGAGTATATGCTATAATAACGACCTTTGAAAATCTTAAAAACAGGCATATTTTCTTAATTAAGAACACTTTTAGTTGTTTTTCTCGTTTTATCTCTTGTTTCCTCATTATTAGATATTTTATAACAAACTGTTAGTTCTTTATAAAACTCAAAAGCTTGGATGAATGAAAATAAGTAAACAAAAAAAATAACCCCCATTTTATAGTAAAAATGGGGGCTATTTTTTTAACAGATTCTCGGAAACATTGTTCCTGATAATCTATTAAGTATTCTTTTGGATCCAAGCGGTGTTTCTAATAACAATTGTCCTTTTTCTTTTCCAATGATGGTACCAATAACGATAGCGTTTTCTCCCTCAGGGAATTCTCGCAATATATCGATAACTTTATCTCTTTCATTTTCAGCAACGACAATAATTGCCTTTCCCTCATTTGCAAGATATAGCGGGTCAAAGCCCAACAGGTCACAGACACCATGTACCTCGTCTTTTACAGGTACATCGATTTCATTTATTTTCATCGTTATATTAAAATCTTCGGCAATTTCAACAAGAGTTGTAGCAAGGCCGCCTCTTGTTGGGTCACGCATAATCCTTACGCCCTTCGAATGCTGTAAGACTTCATCCAGCATTGTATTTAGTGAGGCACAATCACTATTAATCGGGACAGTAATACCTAATTCACCTCTTGCAGTAAGGACAGCTATCCCATGGTCGCCGATAGTTCCTGAAACAATGATAGCATCGCCTTCTTCAAATTCAAGGCTACAACCCATGTTAGGTTGATAAACTCCGATTCCAGTTGTATTAATGTACACTCCATCGGCACTGCCTCGTTCAACTACCTTTGTATCGCCAGCTACAATTACCACGCCTGTTTTATGTGCTTCATTCGCCATATCTAAGACTATTTGCCTTAAATCGGCAACAGGAAAGCCCTCTTCAATGATAAAGCCACAGGTTAAATAAACAGGTTTTGCCCCGCTGACTGCAAGATCATTAACGGTACCGGCTACGGCTAATTTTCCAATAGAACCACCCGGAAAGAAAATTGGTTTAATCACAAACGAATCAGTTGTCACAGCAATTTTACTGTTTGAAATGATGACGGAAGCAGCATCGAACATAGCATCTTTACCATCACCAAATGCATTGATAAATACATCCCGGATTAACCGATGACTTAATTCCCCGCCATCACCGTGTGCTAAGCTAATAAATTTTTCCATCAAAAGCTCTCCCTCATGTATTGATAATAAGCAGCACAGCTTCCTTCGGCCGACACCATACACGGACCAACTGGATTCATTGGGTGACAGGCTTTACCGAACAATGAACATTCATTAGGTGATATTAATCCACGGATGACTTCACCGCAGCGACATTTTGTTTTCCTTGGCTCCCCAACTTCAACCGTAAATCTTTTTTTTGCATTAAACTGGGAGTATTCTGGTTTTAAATCCAGTCCGCTATTGGGAATTACTCCAATGCCGCGCCATGCCTCATCGCATTCCGTTAAATATTTATCCATCCACTGATGGATTACCTGATTCCCGGTTTTCGTTACAATCGATGGATGATTATTAATTATTGCTGCCTGCCCTGTCAGCGCTAATTCGATGGATTTGTAAATACCAAAAAGTAGTTCTGCTGTTTCAAATCCGGTTATCACCCCGGATATATGATATTCATCAACCAAATACTTATAAGAATTTACTCCTAAGACAATGGATACATGGCCTGGGAGTAAAAATCCGTCCAAATTGACTTCTCCCGCATCCAATAAATAGCGGAGAACGGGTTCAACCAGCTTTGTTGTCATCCAGATTGAAAAATTCCCAATACTGCGTTTTTCTGCTTCACCGACCATTAGCGTTAAGATGGGGATGGTCGTTTCAAAGCCAACTCCAAGAAAGATGACTTCTTTATCAGGATTTTCTTCAGCAATCTTAATAGCCTCAACAGGCGAGTATAATACCCGAATATCCTTACCCGCAATCTTCGAATCAAGCAGTGTTTTGGTAGATCCTGGCACGCGCATCATATCACCAAAGGTACAGATAATTCGATTTTCGCCTTCTGCAAGGGCAATCATGGCGTCAATGGATCTTTGGTCGGTCACACAAACTGGGCAGCCAGGGCCAGAAATTAAGTTTACCTCATCTTTCAAGCATTGTTTAACTCCTGTACGAGCTAAAGACATAGTATGTGAGCCGCAAACTTCCATAAATGCTGGCCTTCGTCCAAATTTCTGTTGAAATTCTTTTGCTTTTTCAATGACTGCTTCCACAAGCGGCTTACATATTTCCGGATTACTTGATTGCTTCAGAATTTCGAGCATCGACGAGCTTCCTCCATTCTTCGACACTTTGTTTTGCATAGGTTTCATCGACGATACTCATTGCCTGTCCAGCATGGACAATTACATAATCGCCAATATTTACATCAGGAACAAAAATTATCCCGACTGTTGTTTGTGAACCCATTACATCCACAATCGCACTATATTCATTTTTTTTAACTACCTTTGCTGGTACTCCAACACACATTGGTTAGCACTCCTTTTTGCCGCGGCAACAACCAATTGCCCGTATGATAATCCACCGTCATTACACGGGGTATTTTCAGGTGCAAAGACCCTAAAATCCCGATCTCTTAATTCTGCCGTGATTCTTTTCCGCAAATATCGGTTATGGATACTTCCCCCCGATAACACAACGTCCTTTTTAGCATTTGGATATTTTTCAGACAAACTTTTCATTGTCGAAACAATCGCCTGCACGACTGTTTCGTGGAATCTTCCACTTATTATGGAAACATCTTTTCCTGCTAAAACGTCTAAAGCTATTTCCTTCAACATCGCTCTAAAATCAATCGTTAAAACTTCTTTTTCGAGTATTACAAAGGGATATGGTTCGAATATAAATGCTTCATCTACTAGTTCAGCTAATTGAATCGCCGCTTCTCCATCGTAGCTTGATACCTTTGTCACCCCGCAAATGGCACTAACTGCATCAAACAGCCTACCACATGTACCGGCATAAACAATGTTCAAATTTCTTTCCATCATCCTCTTTAATATATCAAGTTCTATAACCTTATCCGCAAAAATAGCTTTGGCTAGATCTAAACCTTGTTCACCATGAAGGGCAATCAACATCGCAGCCGCATTCCTCCATGGTTCACGAATGCATTTTTCACTTCCGGGAAGAGGAGTATAGTGTAAATGGGCCATACGTTCGAACTCGGTTGCATCTCCGTGGTAGATTTCAAAACCCCAGATCTTGCCGTCTAGACCATATCCTGTTCCGTCAAGAATAATGCCGAAAGCTTTGCCAGAAATTTGATGTTCATCGATACAGGCTGCCATATGGGCATGATGATGCTGAACTTCCATCACTTCAGTAAAATCATATTCCTTCACTAGTTTCTGTATGTGGTAGCCTGGGTGAGTATCGATGACAGCTAGACTATTCGGTGTTTCAATCCATTTCAAAAGATGATCTAATTCCTCCTGATAATGGTTAATCGTTTCAATATTTTCTAAATCCCCAATATGTGGACCTACAAAAATTTGTTCATTTCGGCCAATCGTAAAGGTTGTTTTTTGCTGGCCGCCGAAAGCTACGATTCCTGTAACATCTTTACTGGTTGTAAATGGATCAGGGACATACCCCCTTGATCTACGGAAAAAATCAAGCTTCCCATCATTAATTTGGACAACTGAATCATCAACAGGATGAAGAATTTCCCGGTTATGAACAAGATAATAATCGGCAATGCCAGCTAAGTATTGAAGGGCTTCCTCATCCTTATATAAAATCGGCATCCCTGATGGATTCGCACTTGTCATCACAAGAAAGGGTAACTCAGGGTCAGAAAATAATAAATGATGCAGTGGTGTATAAGGTAGCATCACACCGATTGTGCCCATTCCAGGTGCTACACTTTTTGCTAGTTTATATTGTTTATTTTTTTTGAGAATTATAATGGGTGATTCTGGACTCTCCAATAGTTCACGTTCATCTCTACCTATTTCCCCAAGCTCTTCCACTGTTGAAAGCGAGGAAGCCATAACAGCTAACGGCCGTAATGGCCTTTTTTTTCTATTTCTTAACATAGATACAGCTACTTCATTTTGAGCATCACAGCAAAGGTGGTAGCCGCCAATGCCTTTAATGGCCACAATCTTTCCCTCTTTTAAAAGCTTAATGGCATCCTTAATCGGATTCTCAGAATCAACTTCTTGTCCGTCCGTAAGAAGCAGCCTTACTTTCGGACCGCATTTTGGGCAAGCAATTGGCTGTGCATGATGTCTTCTATTGGTTGGGTCCTCATATTCCTTGCGGCAATCCTCGCACATCGGAAAACTCTTCATCGAAGTATATGGCCGGTCATAGGGCAATTCTTCAATGATTGTGTAGCGGGGTCCACATTGTGTACAGTTAATAAACGGATACTGATAGCGAAAATCATCCGGCTCGTTCATTTCAGTTAAACAATCATCACAAACAGCAGAATCAATCGGAATCACGAGCATCGACGTGCCGCTTCGCTCACTCTCAATAATCGTAAACTCAGTTATATTCAGAAACTCAGCCTTTTCAACCAATATTTCATTGATTTTGGAAAGCCTTGGTGCCTTATTTTTCAAGTCTGATAAAAAGGACTGAATAGATTCGTCCGCTCCCTCTAGGTGAATCTTGACACCGTCCATATTGTTTTGAACGGTGCCATTAAGCTGATATTTATCGGCAAGCTGAAAGACGAACGGACGGAAGCCAACGCCTTGCACCCGCCCCCTGACGGCAATCCTTACTGCTGAACACATTGGAGATAAGCTCCTTCAATCCAGGAAAACCATTCATGCATACCTTCCTGTGTGCGAGCAGAAAGGGAAAATAAGGTAGACTCAGGATTAATTTCTGTTAGGTCTTTTCTAGCTTCTTCAACACTAAAATCTAGATATGGCAATAAATCTATTTTATTTAAAAGCACAAGCTCTGTTCTCATAAACATTTGTGGGTATTTTGGAATTTTATCATTTCCCTCTGGAACACTTAGAACAGCTACTTTATGGTGCTGGCCTAGGTCGTATCCAGAAGGACAAACTAAATTGCCGACATTTTCAATGAAAAGTAAATCAATTTCGTCTAGATCAAATTCGGCTAATGTGGCAGCAACCATACGGGCATCAAGATGGCAGCCGCCATGGGTATTGATTTGTACTGCTTTTGCACCCATTGCACGAATTCGATCAGCATCCCTTTCTGTCGCTAAATCACCTTCAATGACGGCAATCCGATATTTCCCTGAAAGTTCTCTAACTGTTTCCTCCAATAGAGTTGTCTTACCTGCACCGGGAGAACTCATCAGATTTATTACTAAGGTTTTCGTATTTTGGAATAACTCTCGATTGAACTCTGCAGCCTTATTGTTATTTGTTAATACATCCGTTCTTAAAGTTATTTTCATTTTCAATTTCTCCCTTCGTACGATAAAATCTGGAATGTTTCCCCCGATAGTACCTTCCCAGAAGGGACAAGACAGCTCGGACAAAGAGCTATTTTCTGGTCAGGTCGATATTCCAATTCACAGAGGACACATTTTGCTTTTGCTTCTTCAATGTGTAGAACAAGTTCAGCAGTTTCTGTAAACAGATGCAAATTTTGATCTCGGAAAATATCAAATGCCATTCTTAACGCATCTGGCATAGCATTGGAGATTTCTCCAACAATTAATTCAACCTTATCTATTTGTTGAATTCCTTTGTCAGAGGCATCCTCCTGAATAAGCTGGAGGATATCTCCCATTAATGACATTTCATGCATCGCTACCACCCTGTCTCTTGTACTCCTGAAACCCAATTAAATAGGTGTCGTTCTTAAGTTTTATTGGGTAGGAATTGAGTTGTAAATCGCCAGATTGAGATTTAAAATTATATTCATTTTGACAATTCAAACATTTCCCAGTTGAATATAGTGTTGTTAGAATAATAATATTCGAACATACAGGACATACGCCATCCACTGCCTGCATGTTCGTTCCGATACGTGTTACTATAACGGGTTTACCATTAATAAATTTCATTTCAAGGTCGGAATTAAACTCATATTCTTTCATAATGGGGTGCCAAGTTATTCCCAGCACCCGATCAGCTGCAACTTCTATTTTTTCCAAATCCTCACTTAAAAAAGGTTCATAAACTGACTTAACTGTTTGAAAAAGGCTACTCCCCATTTCTTTAAAAAAGTCGCCTCTTCTCATAGGAGATTTCTCCAGTTATTTATTTGATCGATGACCACTTTAGCCAATTCTCCTAGCTTACTTTGATTGATCTCAGTAAGTTCGACACCTAATTCAAGTGATGTGGGCTGCATCCCAAACATGACGATCTGTTTAGGGTAGCGCTCCCTCATCTTTGCCGCTAGCAGGACTTCTTGGAATCCCATTTGATGGACAGACATTTTAATTCCAAAATAGGCAGGAATTTCATCTCCAACTAGGGTAATAATCGTGCCACCTTGCTTTCCAGCATTTATGGCATCAATAATTATTAAGTTTTCAGCATCTTCTACTGGGCCAAGTAACTTCATTCCGTCTGTTAAGCCCTCAACAATTTCTATATTTTCAACATCCTTTAATGCTTCTTCTAGCAATGGCAAAAGGTGGATGCCAACACCCTCATCTGAAAAGAGGGTGTTGCCAATTCCTAAAATCGTTATTTTTTCATCTATTTTTTTATTTTCCATCCTTTTCACCTACTGATTTTTTCGTTGTTGTCTTATAGCCAGTAATCATTGATGAAATCGAACCGTTTCGTTCAAGATAGTCATCTCGGAATGCCATATAAATGTGGATAACCATAAAAAGCATAAAGCTCCAAGCAGCAAGATGATGCCATGAGCGAAGCGTGTAGCTTTCACCGCCAAACAAATATGGTACCCAAACAAACAGCTTTGCCCAGAAAGATTCTTGTTGTGGTTCAAAATACATATAAAATCCTGTTAACATCACGATCCATGAACCAAGGCCGATAAAAATCCAGTAGCTTAATTGCGCTAAAGGGTTATGACCGACGTAATGAGGCTTTTTATTTTTCAAAAATAAATAATACTTGATTGTT
Organism: Neobacillus sp.; assembly: GCF_031988165.1. Classification (NCBI taxonomy): domain Bacteria; kingdom Bacillati; phylum Bacillota; class Bacilli; order Caryophanales; family Bacillaceae; genus Neobacillus; species Neobacillus sp. The sequence continues at coordinate 72,003 of NZ_DALZYO010000022.1, read as the reverse complement.
TCGAATACTTCTTTCCAAAAAATCCATCTTAAAGGGTTGGATGTCGCAAATTTATTTCCGACCGCAACCCAATACAAACGAAACATGAGACAAATAACAAATAAGAAAGCAGCAAAAAAGTGAATATATCTCATCCAGCCCATTAGATTGGAAAAATAGGCTTCTTCGGGAATTCCTGCTGAAGCAAACGGCTTTCCAATATAAATTCCTGTCCCCATTAACAGGAGGATAGCCAACATATTTACCCAGTGGAAAATCCTTACTGGCAGCTGCCAAACATAGGCTCTCACTTCATTATTAATTTGTTTGTAGACAATTGGCCTTTCGGGGTGAAACGTATTCTCACTGTTAATCCCTGGTTTTTCATGGGATGGTCCTGGCGTTTGAGTCGGAATATTTGGCATGAGTTCAGCCATATGTCTCTCTCCTAACCTAAACGAATTTCAGTCGTATTATTAGTTTCCAAATCTGTTAAATGGACTGCACAGGCAAGACATGGATCAAAAGAATGGATGATTCGCATAATTTCTAGAGGTTGTTCTTTATCTAACATCGGTGTACCTTTAAGGGCAGCCTCATATGCACCAATCTTGTTTTTATGATCGCGAGGTGAAGCATTCCAGGTAGAAGGAACCACAGCTTGATAGTTATGCGTTTTTCCATCTTTAATATCAATCCAGTGTCCTAGTGCTCCGCGTGGTGCTTCCATCCAGCCCACACCTTTTGCCCGTTCTGGCCAAGTATTTGGTTCCCATTTTGAACGGTCAAATGTAGTTTGGTTACCGCTTTTCACATTTTTCAATAATTCATCCATATCATTACGTAACCAGCCCGAGATTAGGACGCTTTCCAATCCACGAGCAACAGTGCGGCCCAATGCTGATTGTAAGGCAGTGATTGGGAGATCAAGCTTTTTCAATGTATCGTCGACAATATTAACAATCTCTTCTTTTCCAGATGCATAGCCAACAATCATCCTTGCGAGAGGTCCTGTCTCCATCGGATGCTCTTTCCATCGTGGAGCTTTTAACCAGCTATATTGCTTTTCAGTATCCAATGTTTTAAACGGTGCTTGTGGTCCTGTGTAATTTAATGTGGTCTCACCTTCAAATGGATGCTTTCCTACTCCGCCTTCTTTTCCATCATAGGTGTACCATGAGTGATCAACAAACTCCTGCACATGTTTAGGGTCTTTAAGATCAACATCTAAAACTTCTTTCAGATTTCCATTTAAGATGATTCCTCTCGGCATACGATAGAGTTTCGTGTCGTAAATATCGCCCGTTGAAAAATCACCATAGCAAAGGTAATTATTCAAGCCTCCCCCATATGTCCAATCCTTATAATAAGATCCGATTGCAAGTAAATCAGGAATATAAACTTGATTAACAAAATCTCTCGCTTGATCGATTATCTGTGATACATGCATCAATCTCTCAGCGTGCACGCCATTATCGCTATCAATATCAAGCGGAGTTGCCATTCCACCAACCACATAATGTGGGTGAGGGTTTTTCCCGCCAAAAATCGTATGAATTTTGACTATTTCTTTTTGCCAATCCAATGCTTCGAGATAATGTGCCACAGCTAATAGGTTAACTTCTGGTGGCAGCTTATAAGCTTTATGTCCCCAATAGCCATTAGCAAAAATGCCAAGTTGGCCACTTTCCACTAATTTCTTCACTTTATTTTGTACATCAGTGAAGTATCCTGGAGATGATTTTGGCCAATTTGAGATCGATTGAGCAATTCGTGATGTTTCAGCAGGGTTTGCTTTCGTTGCACTCACAATATCGACCCAATCCAATGCATGCAAATGGTAAAAATGGACCACATGATCGTGAACAAATTGAGCTTCGTTCATAATGTCACGGATTAAATGGGCATTTCGTGGTATTTTTATTTTTAATGCATCCTCTACTGCCCGTATGGAAGTAAGCGCGTGTACTGTTGTACATACACCACATATTCTCTGTATAAATGCCCAAACATCTCTTGGATCACGGTCTTTAACGATGAGCTCAAGTCCGCGGACAGACGTTCCAGAACTGAATGCTTCCTTAATAACTCCTTTTTCATCTACATCTACTTCTACACGAAGGTGACCTTCAATTCTCGTTATTGGATCTACTACTATGCGCTCACTCATTCTTCTTCACCTCGTTTGTCATCTCGCTTCTTCTTAAATACCGTTCCTGCAGCATGAACGGCAATTCCAGCAGTGGTTGCACCAATGGCTGCTAAGCCAACAGCGTCTGGATTAATAGTAGTTTGTGTTCCAGGTATTTTCGCTCTTCTTGTATAAAAAGGACCATTATCCCAGAAGTCCTTTTCTGAACAACCGAAACATGGATTTCCAGATTGAATAGGATAGCTTACGCCGCCATTCCAGCGCATTTCTGCACAGGAGTTATAGGTTGTCGGGCCTTTACAGCCGACTTTATATAAACAATAGCCTTGTTTAGCCCCTTCATCGTCAAAATTCTCAACAAATAAACCGGCATCAAAATAAGCTCGGCGGTTACATTTATCATGGATGCGGTGACGATAAAAAGCTTTCGGACGGCCGAACTGGTCTAATTCAGGTAATTTTCCAAAAGTAATGATATGGGCAATAACTCCAGTCATTACCTCAGCAATTGGTGGACACCCTGGAACAAGAATAGTAGGAGTATTCTTTACAAAACTGGTAACTGGCTTTGCTCCAGTAGGGTTTGGATGGGCAGCAGCAATTCCACCCCAAGATGAACAAGAACCATAGGCAACAATCGCCTTTGCTCCTGCTGCCATTTCTAGGAATGTTTCCTTGGCTGATTGACCTGCAACGGTTAAGTATGCATCATTATCAGGAATGCTTCCTTCCACGGCAAGAATATATTCTCCTTTATATTTCTCAAAGACTTGTTTCATGGATGCTTCAGCTTGATGACCAGATGGTGCAGAAAGTACTTCAGAATATTCTAGTGAAATCATTTCTAGTAAAACGCTTTCAGTCTTTGGTTGTGATGACCGAATAAATGATTCCGAACAACCTGTGCAATCCTGGAATTGCAGCCATACAACTGGTACTCTTGTTTTTGTTTCCATGGCCTTAACAACTTGATCAGATTGGGTAAACTCCAAACCTAGTGTAGCGGCTAGTGCCGTGCACATTTTCAGGAAGTCCCTCCGGCTAAATCCATGGTCGATTGCGGCTTCATATACTGTTTTCTGTCTCTTCATCCGCTTTCTCCTCCACTTATCATAAAAATAATAGAAACATTTGATTGCAATGTAATTGTAGAATACAACTGCAACTAAAGTCCTGAATAATCAAAAAAATACACAAATAATTCTTAACTGTATTTTAATAGTGGTTTTAGTAAATAAATTAAATAAAAGGTTATAGACAACTGCAAATATTTTTCTAAAATAGTAAAAAACAAAAAAGACCTAAAGAGATTAACACCTCTTTAGGTCTTTTTATACTTCTATTATTTCTTCCTCTTCTTGCTGAAGATTTCTCATTCGTTTTCGGTAAACAAATTTTGATAAATTAATACTGATTTCATAAAGAAGCAGGAGTGGTAAGGTTACAACAAAATCGGACATAAAGTCTGGTGGTGTAATAACAACAGCGATAATAATAAGAACAAAATATGCATATTTTCGAACTTTCCCTAAAACAAACGGATTAATTATACCTAGTGAGGTTAAAAACATCACTACTACTGGAAGTTCGAACAATACTCCGAATGGAAGGGTCATATTCATAATAAAGCTAAAGTATCTTTCAGCAGTAAAGTTTGTAACGAACATATCTTGACCCATGTTCACCAAAAACTTTAGAACCATCGGGAAGATAACGAAATACCCAAAAGAAAGGCCCAGTAGAAATAAGAAAAATAATGCAGGTACATATGAAAGGGTTATTTTTCTTTCTTTCGGTCTTAGCGCCGGCTTTACGAACAACCAAATTTGTAACGCTAAAACAGGAATCGTCCCCGCTACAGCAATAACGGTTGCAATCATGAAATAAATCCACATTATATCACTTGGTCCAAGGACCATCAGTTTTGTATCGCCAGCAAACCAACGATAAATATTATCAACATAAATAAAACCGACGATAAAAAAGGCAACAAATGCAAGTGCAGAAATAATAATCCGTTTGCGCAATTCCTCTAAATGATCAACTAAATTTAATTCTTTATCTTCCATGTACTTCCCCTGCCAATTTCATAGGTTGAAAATAAACACGCTGATAATAAATCTATAGAATCAGCGTGCCCGAACACCCGTAAAAATACTCACTATTAAATTAAGTGTACCTCACGAAAATCAAATTCACTAAATTTACACCTATTCACACGTCTTATAGTTAAAAACGTTAAGAGAAAAGGTGCAAGACGCTATATCTTACACCCTATTTAGTCAAATTTTTCTTTTCTTCATCAATGTCTTTCATTACATCGTCTGTAAGCTCACGTGTTGACTTCTTAAATTCTTTTAATGTTTGTCCAAAGGCACGTCCAATTTCAGGAAGTTTTTTTGGTCCAAAAATGATAAGTGCAAGCGTTAAAATTAAAATTAATCCCGGAACTCCGATATTTGAAAACATGGATTAACATCCCCTTCAAAGATTGTATATTTCTACTATGATTATAGTATCGAAAATTAATTTTGAGTTAATAATTCGAAATAATTCATAGTAAATTCACAATATCCATAAAAATAAGCGTCTATGTGATATTTAGCATTTCCTTTTTTATCCCTATTTAAATCTCTATAGACAATTTAACAATAACCATTACTTAAGTCAATGCTTCGTATTTATGGTGGAATTTTTAAAATATTTTGACAAATGGATATTTTTTGCATATAATTTGAACAATAGAAACATATACTAATGAAAATTATAAACCAAATGGATTGGATGTGATGAGGATGGAATTTTCACTTTGCAGTTTTGATGGAGCCCTCCCTGTAGAGGTAACAATTGATGATGACAATGGAAGATACACCATTCGAAAAAGCGACCGAAGTGGCGAATATTTTAATAGCCCAATTGAATTAATTACTTGGGTTAAAACACATTTCCGTGAAGAAGAATTTTGCCATCCCCATGAATTCAGAGGTATGCTTGCAAAATTAACAGACTATGAATTAAATGGATCGCCATTCTAATCTTACTTTAGGAAAAAGCACCAGCATAATTGCTGATGCTCTTTTTTATTTTGCCTTGCTGACCAGACCAGTTTCCTTTACAAGGCAGAAATTAGGATTTACGTTTATATTTCCTAAATTCATAATCGTAAGGGTTTTTTTCATTCTTTATCCCTTTTTCACAGGATACGAGTTCCCACTTAGTTTGAATAAATTCTGGGAAGAAAGTGTCACCTTCAAACTCTTTATGAATAAGAGTGATGTAAAGACATTCTGCAAAGGAAAATGTTTCCTTGAAAATTTCTGCTCCGCCAATCACAAAAATTTCATCATTTTGATTACGGCAGTACTTTACAAACTCCTCTACTGAGTAAAAAATGGTACATTCCTCACTTTGATAATCTTGCTGGCGGGTAATGACGATATTCTCCCGGCCCGGAAGCACACGGCCAATCGACTCATGCGTTTTTCTCCCCATTGCAATCGGATGCCCAAGCGTTATTTTTTTGAAAAACTTTAAATCTTCAGGCAGATGCCAAGGTAATTGATTATCCTTTCCAATCACTTTATTTTCGTCCATAGCGACAATAAAGGAAATCATACACTGACCATCCCCTTAATATGCGGATGTGGATCATATCCTTCTAATGTAAAATCTTCAAAATTAAAAGAGTAAATATCCTTTACATTCGGATTCATTTTAAGGATTGGCAGTGGCCTTGGTTCTCTATCCATTTGCTGTTTTATTTGCTCTAGATGGTTTTGATAGATATGAACATCTCCAAATGTATGAATGAATTCACCTGGCTTTAAATCGCATACCTTTGCAATCATTAAAGTTAATAAGGCATAGGATGCGATGTTAAACGGTACCCCTAAGAAAACATCTGCTGAACGTTGGTATAGCTGACAGGACAATTTCCCATTTGCCACATTAAATTGGAACAAACAATGACACGGCGGCAGCGCCATATCATCAATTTCAGCTACATTCCAGGCATTGACAAGCAGTCTTCTTGAATTTGGGTTCGTTTTAATTTGATCAATTAATTCGCTAATTTGATCCACAGTTTTTCCATTTGCACCTGTCCATGAACGCCATTGGTACCCGTAGACCGGACCAAGCTCTCCATTTTCATCAGCCCATTCATTCCAGATACGGACTCCATTCTCCTGTAAATAGCGAACGTTGGTATCTCCTTTTAAAAACCAAAGCAATTCATGAATAATTGATTTTAAATGAAGTTTTTTTGTAGTAAGAAGTGGAAATCCTTCTTCCAAATTAAATCTCATTTGATAACCAAAGGTGCTGATCGTTCCTGTACCTGTACGATCGCCCTTCACGGTACCAGTTTTTAACACATGCTCACATAATTGTAAATATTGCTTCACATCGGACACTCCCTTAACTGCGATTCATATTTTTTCATTTTAACATATATGACCGGTTATAAAACGATTTCAAGAATTTCAAGCACAAGAAAAAGCTACCGATTCGGGCAGCTTTTTCTAAAAAAAATTTAAACTTCCAATCCAAAATTTCGGCAAAGGGCTGCTAGACCTCCAGCAAAGCCACTGCCTACAGCGTTAAACTTCCAATCGCCATTATGACGGTATAGCTCGCAAATAACGACAGCCGTTTCTACTGAGAAGTCTTCACCAAGATCAAACCTTAATACTTCACGGTCCGAATCTGCATCGACTACCCGAACGAATGCATTAGAAACTTGACCAAAATTTTGATTCCTTGCTTCTGCATCATGGATAGTTACCGTAATCGCAATTCGGTGAACATGGGTGGGAACCTTGCTAAAATTTATGTTTATTTGTTCATCGTCGCCTTCACCTTCACCAGTACGGTTATCCCCTGTATGTTCGACGGAACCTGAAGAGTGAACTAAGTTATTGTAAAAGATAAAGTCAGAATCCTCGATGACTCTGCTGCTTGCATCTGTTAAAAAAGCTGAAGCATCTAAGTCAAAGTCATGGCCGCCGTGATAATGGTTTGTATCCCAGCCAAGCCCGATAATGACTTTTGTTAATCCAGGATTTGTTTTTGTTAAATCAATTCTTTGGCCTTTTGCTAAGTTTATGCCCAAATAAATCACCTCGTTACGAACTTTATGATTTTTTCTTAACTATATGTGCGAACAATTTCACTTAGGCTTCCAGCTGTCGTGCCAGTACCTACCGCACCGAATTTCCATTCATTGCCATGACGGTAAAGTTCTCCGGCAACCAGACAGGTTAACCCACTATAATTATCTGATAAATTATAATGAATAAGCTCTTGATGATTACCAGGGTTAACAACTCTAATAAACGCATTTTGAATCATCCCGAAATGCTGTTTCCTTTTTACACAATCATAGATATTTACAACGAAAACAAGCTTTTGAATTCTTGAAGGGACTTTGCTTAAGTCGACAATGATTTGCTCGTCATCGCCGTCGCCATCACCTGTCAAATTATCCCCTGTGTGCTGCACGCTCCCGTCATTACTGCGAAGGTTTCCAAAATAAATAACATCTTTATTGTTTTGAAGCCTGTCATTGGCATCAAGCATTATAACAGAGGCATCACAATCAACGTTTGGCGCACTGCCTCCGCCAAACAGTGAGCCGAATAAACCGCCTCCACTGCTGGTTTGAACTGGATCCCAACCTAAACCCACCAAAACTTTTGAAAGACCCGGATTACTTTTCGTTAAATCTACTCGTTGACCTTTTTGCAAATTAATAGCCATTCCATTCACCCCAACTAAGAAATTATTAGATTATCAACAACATAGTAACTATGATTGTTTCAAGTTTTTAAAGTTGTCTTGAAGCTGTTCTAACCGTTTAGTACCTTCAATCCGCATTCGTTTATTTTCTTCTTCAATCGCTCGAGTTTCCTGCATCCCTTTAATGATAATATTCCAGGATTCTTCAATCGTCTCGATTTTTATACTTGGGGCGCCAGCAAGCCGTGCAATATCAGTACTTTGCTGCGAAATGTTCTGCGCATTTTTAAGGAGCATTTCATTAGTCCTGCGGTCAAGCTCACTCATTGAATCAGCGACAAGCTTCTGTCTTTTAGCTGCCACGGCCTGAATTAAGCCATTTTTAAAAATAGGTATAGTAGTAACAAAGGCGGAATTAATTTTTCCTATCAGCTTTGTATTCCCTCTTTGTAACAGGCGGATTTGTGGTGCCGTCTGTAACGAAACCATTTTGGCCATTTCTAAATCATAAATTCTTTGTTCTAAAAGCTCAATGGCATTCTTAAGAGTATCCAATTGCATCGAAGCCAATTGATCTCCTGAGGCAGCACGTGCTTCAAGCTGCGGAAGTTGAGTATTTTTGAGATCTTCGACCTTGATTTCACCAGCGACAATGTATTTTTCAAGTGTCAAATAGTATTGGTAGTTTTGTTCATACATTTGCTCAAGCATAGTAGTCGAATCGACCATTTCATGCTGATATTTAGAAATTTCGACATACACCTTGTCAATTTCCTGCCCCATTGTTTGGTATTTTCCAAACAGCTTTTCAATCATTTTTTCACCCTTATTGAAAAGCTTTCCGAAAAAACCCCCTGATGTCTTCTGGAAATCTTTCGCATCAAATTTATCCATAATACGACCAAGATGTTTAAGAAGCTCTCCCGAATCTTCTACTTTGGTTGTCCGCATATTGCTTAAAATCTGATCAGAAAAACGAGATATTTGCACAGCAGGTTCTTTCCCAAACTCTAAAACTTGAATCTGGTCACGCTCATCGATCGTACGGGCCAAATTTTGAATCTCTGGTTCTTTACGAAGAGCAAGCTTGATGTCAGAGGCTTTTGTTTCTGTAAGTTTGTCATCCGCGGCCGCTGAAGTTAAACCGGAGGACGGATTTGGTGATTGATTCACTAGTTAATCTCCCCTTAAATTTTTTAAGATTCCTTGAAAAAGACCTTTTTTGAAAAGTGAAGGTTCTTTAAATTCTAATTCGAATACAACATCATCAAGCCAGTGTTTATCATATAATCGGTCATCGAGATAATTTTCGATATCATTATGTCCTGGTGGATTGTACAGGACGATATCAATACCGAACTGATTTAGGAGCAGTAGCAACGCCGCATCCGATCTCGATAGCATTCCAGTTAATTCATTATTATAGATAATTAATTTAGGAACCTGCTGGGAATAATCAAATCTTTCCAGCAGTTGAATGATATTTTTTTGCATAAACATTGCCTGTGTAAATAGGTACATTTTCACATCTTCTAAGCTCTCCATTGGCATGGGCTTTAAACCCGGTTTTTCACATATTTTCCGAACAGCATTGGCAATGCCTTTTTGCAGACCGGATGATAAAAACGAATAGGGCCAGTAGTGTGATTGCATCATATTTTCAGGGACAAGTAAACCATCCCCGCCCAATGCATTTCGATAATGAAAGCGAAAGTCACTTGTGCTTGCAGTGGTGAAGGGTAGCTTTCGAATCAGCAAACTATGATCTAGTTGACTAATCGACTGAAGACGGTCCCAGTATTCTTTTCGATTTTTACTTACTCCCTGTATTTTGGCGAAAATAGAAGGAATTTTAACTTGACCATTCCCAACCTCGAAATCAGGCCGTATCATTGCTATTTCTTTACATAGAATAAATAGCTCATCATACGTGGTTTTTAACGTAATCGATGAAGGCGAGTAATCCCTTAATTGCCATGGTTTGTACAGACCGGATCCTTCTTGGTTTAAAATAGTCTCAATCTCTTTTGAAGCCCTATATGCAATAGTTGTTTTCCTGCTGCGTTTTTCCAGGGGAAACGGCTCTGCTGGCAACTTATTTTGAAAATGATGGGTGAATACTTGCTCATCCATCATCCCTGCTAAAATATCCTTACCGTCCGGATGAAAAATAACGATATCACAGCCAAGCTTTAGTAAATAATATAAGAAATATTGATGACTTTTCTTAAAGTCACCATACCACAAAAATTTTGGCATCGTCTTTTGTGGGTCCGCATCCTCTAAAAGCGGCTGCAAATGGTTGATAGACCATTTCACAAGATCAACAAGAACCCGCCTCAATTCTTGGTTTTTCAATCCATCCTTTTCCAGTTCCGTGTACAGATTTAAAGTTGCAACCATCGCTTCACGTAGTTTTCGATGAATCACAGGCATACTCGACTTTAATAAAAGCTGTTCCCCGTCAAGAAAGGCGGTAAAGCGGTTAATGGACAGCTTCTGTTCTTGATTAATATTTAACACCTTTTGAATAGATTGAAAGTGAGCATTATTTATCGCTTTATCAAATGACTCCTCACTTAGCAGATGGAGATTCCATTCATCAGTATTATTTACATAATCAAAAAGCTGATTATAATAATCATCAGTGTCAATCGGTATTCCAAAAAACTTTCCTAATACTTGCCCTATCTGAATTGTTCCATTTTCTAATGAATAATTTGGCCGTTCCGGCAACTGTTTTTTCAACATACCAGGCCAATTTTCATAGGAGAGGGATCCTACAGGACGGACGTTCAATTGATTTAATGGTGGATACATTCATAATCCCTTCCCTCTGAAAGCGAAAGCTTATTTTCAAGACGTTTAGTAAATTATGTAAGGTTTCTTTATTATCATATCACAGTTAATAAAAGTGTTCATTTTTTTATACGAAAGTCGTCTAAAAATGTTTCGTTTTTTAAGCCACTTTCTAATTTTCACCTTTTTCCTTGTCCTTACATACTATTTGAGTACCAATCAAAAGAAGGTGACTCGAATGAGATTTTTATATAGGCGACCTAAGATGGATTTGATAAATGAAGAATTAAATACCGTAATGGAAGTAATGGTTTCTGATGTGTTTGTTTATCTTGATTTATTTGTGTTCAGTTTAATCTTTACACTATTGCTCTCCCCGGTATTACCTTCTATAGCCATGTCGATTCTGTTCTTTTTAGCTTGTTATGGATTATTTTCCTGCCTTTACTTCTTGATTTTCAACCGGATACTAAAAAAATATTAGGTTTTAAGAGGAAGTAGTTTTAGAAACTGTTGGAGAATTTCATCGCCTGCAGAAACACCATATTTTTTCGTTAAGGTGAACTTAGTGGTAGTTAACTCACCAGCAAGCTCACCATGTCTTGGGACAAAACGGTATTGACAGTTTTGCAGAAAGTCCCAGTCAAGGATCGAGTCACCCGCTCCCGCTATTGCCTTCATTCCCTCATGGTTACAAATATATTCTAGGGCTGAACCTTTATTAATTGCCTGTGGGATAAAGTAAAGCTTTCGCCCTTGCAAGGAAATTCTCCAACCATATTTCCCCACCAGTTCATTAATTACTTTCTTGTCTGAAGCTGACGGGAGATTATTTAATATATAGTAAAAAAATTGTTTCCCTGCATGCCTCATTTGTCCATCAAAATGAAAGCCTGCGCCATGTAAAATAGACAGTAATTCAGCTTGGGAAATAGACTCTGATTGCAGGCGAGTATTAATATGCTCTGACCATTCCTCCAATGGAATTCCTCGACAAAGAATATTGGCACCATTTGAGGTAATCGCATATTTAATAGAAATTTCCTCTGGAAAAATAACAAACCGATAATATTGCTCAGTTGTTCTCGTTGTAACTGGTACAAATAAATGTTGCCGAGATAGTTCTTTTAAGGCTTGAAAGGATGCTGTTGTCATATAGGCAACCCAGGAACCATCTTTCTTTTCAACAGGAGTAAGGTCCAATTCTTTGGGTTCACCTAGCTCAGTGATTGCCCGTTTGGAATACATCAATGTCCGGTCAAGATCAGCTGCAAAAATCATTCATGCCTCTCCTTCACCGATTTGATTAAACCGCAGCACAAGTATTTTAAATTGGGATATGGCACTACTTCAACCCCTTTTTCTTCGGCTAGCATAATGATGTGTTTAACAAAGGGACTTGCAGGATCGCGCATTAAAATCCTCCAAGGAACCCTGCGGAGGAGAACTCTAGTGGTCTCTCCCACTCCAGGTTTAATATAATGAGTGCTCTCAATCGCGAATTCAGACTGGATTCTCTTTACATCCTCCATCCCTAAAAATCCTGTTTCAATTTTCACAGAGTTCTTTTTAGAGGCGAGTTCTGCAGCCTTCTCCGAAATAAGGGAAAACTCCTTACAAATCACTTCAATAAATTCATTAGACACATCATCGGCAAGCAATTCATGGTAAAATTTAGCCCCGTGAAAATCACCCTTTCCAATGTATTTGCCATTTAAAACTGTCCGGCTCACTAGACCAGATACAGTTGAGTTTAAACAAGCACTTGGGATTAAAAAGTCTTCTCTTGTTCCAAAAAGAGTCGTGCAGTAGCCTGGATCTGCAATCACAGCCAGTGTATCATCAAGTATGATCCCATAGTTTTGTTGATAGTCCTGACAAGCCTTTGTTAATTCAATCGAAATAGCTCCTTTTCCTGTCCAGCCATCAACAAATTGAATGTTTCCATTGGGATGCTTGCTTAAAATATATTGAATTGCATTTTCGTCAATCCCTCTGTCACGGATGATGGAAATACTGTAGTGCGGAAGCGAAACTCCATAGCACATATTTAAATATCTTTTTATCAAAATCCCTACCGGTGTTCCCGCCCGTGCAAGGGAAACGAGAACGGCATTTTTCCCTTTTAATTGATAAATTTCTTCCGCAACAATCCCTACACACAAGGCCACTTTTTGTTTATATTCGTGTAAGGTTTTCCAGAATAACTCCACATACTTTCTTGGTGGCTGATACTCAATTGGCAAGGATTCGCTATAATGTACACCTGATTGGATCTTTACTTCACGATTAGCTGTGGAATCTTCGAGCTGAATATTACTTAAATCCTTTAATAGAAACAAGACATCATCGTGATGATAGGTTCCGATTTTGGCTGGTTTATTGGTTGTTTTTTGCATGTGATTCACCTCGCCCTTTAGAGAAAAAGACAACCTTCATTGACTTAAATCCTAATTTGCCCAATTCATTAAGGAGGGGCTGTAGATTCTCAAATTCTACTTCTCTTTCAAAAAAGATAAACAATTCATCGTAATATCCTGGAGCGATATTATAAACAAAGTGAGAAATCTCCAAGTCTTCTGGATTTGGAAATTTGGCCCCAAACCTTGCCCCATATCCATCATTATTTTCGATATAGATTGGGCTTCTTGTTGTCGATTGATAGAAAACACCGCTTCCCATATTTGCAGCCAATTGCATAGGAATATACATGAATTCCCCGGTTCCTAAACAAAGCGTTTTTTCACCTGTTCTTTTTTGTGTTAAAAACGAAGCAGCTTTTCCAACTTTTTCACGAAAAAGGATATTTCCATGGCTTCCTAAGCCGAATCTTCCCGTTTCCTCAATGAACATGGAATTGTTCAAATGGTTTTTAGATGTATGAGGGGTTGCGGTAAAAAATGTACCGAGCTGCAGAATTTCTACAATGGAATCCGGACTACCATTCTCAACATTTTTTTCGGAGCGGTCCTCCATTTCCTTCAACTGCTTCACGTTTACAGTTCCAGATAATAAACTTACAACATTGATTTTTATCCCGAGTTCTTGCTCTAGCTGTAAAAACCTTTTTTTATTGATGTCTGAGCGCCAATCTAAAATGGACACAACCGTATATTCATTTCTAGGAAACTTGGCGTGAATGGACTCGATTATATTTAAGGCCGTTTTTCCCGTTGTTATTTCATCATCAACCAGAATGATTTCCTGTTGGTTATCAATCATTTCTAGTGGGATATAACAGCGATGTGATGTCGCATGGGAATGCTCTTCTTCAAAAGTAATATTCGGACTTTTGTTTAGCAGTTCCTCCCTGGTAGTATGAAAATACACAGCAGATTGGAAGCAATCAAAGAAAGCATGTCCGAGTGCTGTAGCGGTTTCAGCAAAACCAATGACCACTGGATGAATATTTTTGGGAATAAATGGAGTACTGGAATAAGTGGAATTTTTTGTAAATAACGATAACAACCTATCCTTTTCCACATCTCCCAAACCCTTTACGGATTCTCCAAACCTAGCAGCTAAAAGAGCCGCAATAAGAAGTCCCTTATTCGGATCAATAGGTAAATGTTTACCTAGTACCTTACTTACAAACAAAAACGATCGTTTCTTATTGATTCGGGCGGCCATTGTGAATAGCTCTTCTATGGGTATATCATATGGATTTTCTACTATTTCTATCTCCGTTTCAATGGAGTCAAGGATATTAAACGTATACTTCTTTTTTGATAAGGTCAATGTTTGTGTATTCTTCATGTAACACCCCGTAAAGCTGTGATTTTAAGATGATTTTCTTCGCCCAAAAATAATGAGGCTTTACTTCATTCATTTTATTGGCAAAATTACTTTTCATAACTCCGATATCCCCAGTAGCTGCTTTAACTATATTGCTGGCATCAATATATTCCTCGTAGGAAACAACATTCAGTGACTGAACTATTTTAATATGTGAAGGATGGATGATCGTTTTTCCAGTCAAACCATTTGCAATATCCATAAGGATTTCACGAATCAATCCATCCATGTTCTCACCAATCAGTTCGGCTCTCCATTTCAGTCCTTCATCACCGTACCGTTCGCGAAACGGCGTTTGCCGAAGCTGTGGTTTTAACATCCTCTCTTTAGCTGAAAAATATTCCCAGACTGGACCAGATACCACATACCCACTATTGAACCTTTGAAAGACATTAATAATATCGGAAATACAATCTCTTAATACAGCAATTTCATAAACTGTTGTATCCGCACTCCGGCGAATTCCATATAAACCACAAAAGTCTGTCGCTCCAATCCGAACATTCAGAATATTATCTTTATAGCAATCGAGTAGATGCTTGATCGCTAATAATTCTTCCATTCTCGTTTCTTTTTGAATAACTTTGGCTGTCTCTAAGATAGGCATCGCGTAAAAAGGATGCTGCTCAGAGTGAATTTTTCGTATCTCTGTTAAAAATTCTTCACCATTTCCAACGGTAAACTTGGGTAGGACAACCCCAGTTAGGAGCCTCAGCGCATCACCTAATTGATCTGTAATACGTTTAAATTGCTCAAGGTCCCGAATTCGGATAAACATTAGTGGTAAATCCACATAACCTAAAAACCCTTTATTCAATTCTCCATCCAATTTCAGCATTTCCTCGATAAGCATTGTTTCAGCACGAATCACTTCGTTATCGCCAACGGCATCTTCAAGGTCAATGACTAGGGATGTTAAACCTTCATGCTTTCTTGAAAGAATTTCCTGATGTATATTTGAGCGGGTAGCAGGCATATAAAGGGTCGCACCCAGACCATAGGACAAAAGCTCCCTGTTTGAGTATTTATTAAAAGGCTGCGGCTTTTGAAAGAAAAATCGCTCGATTTCGTCTTCATAAAAATATGTAAAAAAATTCATATTTTATATTTCTCCTTAATTTAAGGTAAAAAAGAAAGGAGACGGACTTTCGTCAGCTCCCTTTTTTATGCAAAATTTCTATAAACTATTTTCTTTTTCTTCGCCCTTTTTCTTATTCATAAAATGAACGATAAATGTTGCACCGAATGTAACTAGTAAAATAATAAAGAAGGTTAGATGTCCCATTTCAATATTGACTGCCGCAAGTAGCATTTTCAAGGCAATAATAAGAATTAATATATAAGCGGAAGTCTCAAGTTCTGGCACACGATCAATTAAGGTTAAGAATAAACCGGCAACTCCTCGCATCATTAACACGCCAAGCATACCGCCAATTAATAAAACCCAAACTTGTTCACTCACGCCAAAGGCAGCAAGAACGCTATCAACAGAAAATGCAATATCCATTAATTCAACAGCTACAACTGTTCCCCAGAAGGTTCCAAATAAACGAATCAGCATTCCGCTCTGATTCATGCCTTCTGCTTCATCACTGTCACCTTCAGCACTTTTTCGTTTGTCTATGAAGTACTTTATCGATAACCAGGCAAGGTACCCTGCACCTAATATCTTCACCCACCAAAGTTTGATAAGAAAAACACCAATTCCAATCGCAATGAATCGGAACGTGTAAGCTCCTAATAATCCATAAAAAAGAGCCTTTTTCCGCTTTTTAGGGGGCAAATGTTTAACCATTACGGCTAAAACAAGTGCGTTATCTGCTGATAACAGCCCTTCAAGAATAACTAAAGTACCAATAAGTCCCCAAGATACAGGGCTTGTTAAAACCTCACCCCACATTTCCCAGTTAAAAAATTGGGCGTAGGTGTCAAGGATATGATTCAAAACTGACATTAAAGTAATTCCTCCTAGAATGTGTACACAATTTTTGTAATAAGACCCTGCCGATCGCCGGATCTCTCAATTTCTAATAATTATCCAATTTGTAAGCCAAAATCCGTTGCCAACGCTGCTAGTCCACCTTGATAGCCGCTACCAATAGCACTGAATTTCCACTCGCCATTGTGACGATACAATTCTCCAACCACAATCGCGGTTTCAATAGAGAAGTCTTCACCTAAATCAAAGCGAATGAGCTCTTCTTCGTTTGTTTCATTAAAAATACGGGCATAGGCATTTGAAACTTGCCCGAAGTTCTGATTTCTGCTTTCTGCATCGTGGATTGTGATGGTAAAAGCAATGCGCTGAACATTTGCCGGTATGGTTGTTAAATTGATTTTTACTTGTTCATCATCTCCGTCACCAGCACCAGTACGATTATCTCCAGTATGTACAACGGACCCGTTAGCCCCCTGAGGATTATTGTAGAAAACAAAATCTGTGTCATTTGAAACTTTGCCGTTTTCTCCTAAAAGGAAAACAGATGAATCTAGATCAAAATCATGTCCCCCATCATATTTATTAGTATCCCAGCCAAGGCCAACCACAACATTTGACAAACCTGGGTTAGATTTCGTTAAATCAACTTTTTGACCTTTTGATAAACTTACTGCCATTTCTTCATTCCTCCATTTTAGGTAATAGTCTTTTTACGATTTTCTATTAAAAAGGTTTCAATTATTATAATAAATTTTCTTCCTGCCCTTTTGCAAATTCAATCACTAACTCATCCATTTTGGTGGAGTGTTTTTGGCCCAATAAATGGAACCCAGCTCATGATGGCTTTGGAATTCATCATGGTAGGTGTGATAGTGAAAATTAAACCAATAGCCGGCCTGAGGTGGATTATCTCGTCTAACATGGAATAGAAGGATATCATTCCCAGTTAAGCGATTTTTAATATTAAAAATTTTTTCCGAGTGACCTGCGCTAGGCTGTTCAGTAATTGTCAGATTTTTTAAATCTTCTTCAGGAAATTGAGCAGATGTTTCATCAAGGGCTTTTTCGATATTTGGTAGAATAATCTCTCGAAATTCATTTTCTATAACCGGCTTAATTTTGCTACCAAACTTTTGATAGGATTGAATTTCTGCCTGTTTGATTAATTCTTCAATAAATTTTTCTCTATTAAAATCCGTTTCTTCGAAAAGTGCAGTCGCTGAAGTTAAAATACTTTCTTGCGCGGGTACTTCAAATGCATCGCGGTCGCCCAGATTTTCTGCGTTTACTGAATTCATTAACTGTGTCGGCGTAACAAGACCAAAGGTTAAGACGGAAACTATTACAAAAAACGATTTACGGAGCCATTTATTCATTGCTAATTCCCCTTTATTCTATTGAACTTTAATTACGTTGAATTTGGGTATCTTAGAAAATATTATACTTCTTTTTTCGAAAAAATGGAAAAAACAGTTTGAAATTTTTCCAAACAATTAATGAGAGGGTACGAAAATAAACTGAAAGCAGTGGCTTCAGTTTTTCGGAGGCTATCTTGAAATCACTTTCTCAAACGTATTGAAAAAGAAAAGGGAGGCACGAGACCCCCCTAGTAGTTTTAGCAATGTGATTCCAATGCCCCGATAAGATTTTGCATAACTGTTTCCAATGGCATTCCTTCAATATCATGTCGTGGAATAAAATGAACGACCTTATTATCCTTTAATAGTGCCATTGATGGTGAGGATGGCTCAATACCTGCAAAATACTCACGCATTTTAGCGGTTGCTTCTTTATCCTGTCCGGCAAATACCGTCACAAGATGATCCGGTTTTTTCTCACTATTTAAAACTGCCTGAGTTGCGGCAGGACGGGCTAATCCAGCGGCACAACCGCATACAGAATTAATTACGACCAATGCTGTCCCATTAGGTTTTCCCATAAACTCCTCAACATCCTCAGAAGTTGTTAGTTCCTCAAAGCCCGCTATAGTTAGCTCTTCACGCATTGGTAATACCATTTGTTTCATATATTCTTCATATGCATTTGACAATCTCAATCACTCCATTTCTTCCTTTTAATGATACAATACCAATTGTTATTTTACAAAATTACTGGTCTGTTTTTCTTGCCTCAGTCATTTGCTTCCAGACAGATCCTTTGGCTTCTTCTCCGCCTTCAATTCTTCCAATCGCCATTTTTATTTGCATGCTTACTTCAAATTCAGAGTCATTTTCTGCAGCCCTTAAAGATGGGAGGGTATGTTCATCACCAACCTCGTATAAGAACATAGCTGCCCGCCAACGTACCAATTTGCTTGGATCATTTAGGGCATTGACCATTGCATCAGCAGCTTCAGAAAAGCCTAAATCTGATATACAATCACCTGCGGTTCTACGAACAGTTACGGTCTTATCCTTTAAGGCTCTATATAAGAGCGGCAGTACATCCTGATTCTTGATCATCCCGAGGTATACAGTCGCAAGTCTGCGAATAGAAGGCTTCTCATCCGCTAATGCTTTTTCAAGGACAGGCAAATCCTCTAGTTCAGGATCAACCATTTGCTCAAGGAGCTGAAAGCGAATCTGCCAATCAGGCACTTGCAAATCGGCAATGGTTACTTTTTTTCGCATCATCTTAGATTTTTGTTCGGATTTGGTTTCGCTTGTTTGAGCTTTTATGATAAGAGCTTCGAGACGATTTTTGGGATAGGCTGCGATTAACTCCTCGACAACTTCTTGGCCAATTTGATCAAAATCCCCATACCGGACACCTTGGTTCTGCCATTTCCGCAATAAGATATAATTGTCTTCAGGCAGCTGCGCTCGCTCTCTTGCCTTTAAGAAGGTTTCCGGCATGCCAAACCTCCGCTCAGCCGAATTATCTGTTAGCTTCACTTGAAGTGGAATGTCCTTAAACATTTGGATTTCAACCTTTATTTCACCAAAATGGTCATCCGCTATATTTATCCCAGTAGCTTCATGGGCTTTTTCTCCGAAGGCTTGCCGAACTTTAGGTAATAATTCCTTCCAGTCATATTTAGCATTCCGTTCAACCGCAAGAAAATCTGCTACATGGTACACACCTTTAATCCCATCAATTTGTAAAATGGATTGAATGATGGGTGGTGCATCAATCGCAGTTTCTTTTTTGTAATTATGGCTTTTCCCCATTGGTAATTCTTGATCTAAATTAATTTTCATTGTATTTGGACTTGGCGTTGGTTCAATCGCCTGAATTTTCAACACAATCACCTAATTCTATTGTTTTCTCTTTCAAGTTTAACACATTGGCTATCGTTCATTCATAGGAGATGCTTAACGCAAAAAAAAATGCGTCGGATAGACGCACTCTTTACTCATTTTCAGCTAGCTCACCCAGATAGGACCATCGTTCAATTAAATGTTCGAGCCTTTCATTTAATTCTGCTTCTTGTTTCATCAAATCCTGTGCTTTTGTGAAATCGCTACCCGTGTTTCCTATTTCAAGAGCAATTTCTTCAAGACGTGCTTCTGTATTTGCAATGTGCTCGTCAATTTCGCTCCATTCTTTTTTCTCCTTAAAAGTCATTTTTTTCTTCTTTTCTTTTTCTGGCGCTTTAGAAGGCTGACTAGAAACAGTTACTGGTTTTTGCGTTTCAACTGACATTTCTTTATCAAGAAATTCCGAATAATTTCCATAGAACGAATCAATGGCACCGTCACCAAGTAACACAAGTAGTTGTTCTGCCACTTTATCGAGAAAATAGCGATCATGTGAAACCGTAATAACGACTCCGGGGAATTCATCAAGATAATCCTCAAGAACGGTCAAAGTTTGCGTATCCAAATCATTAGTCGGCTCGTCTAGCAGGAGGACGTTTGGTGCCGTCATCAAAAGTTTCAATAAGTAGAGTCGGCGCTTCTCCCCGCCTGAGAGCTTGCGAATCGGAGTACCATGAGAAAAAGATGGAAAGAGGAAACGTTCAAGCATTTGTGCTGCCGAAATTGTTTTCCCATCAGATGTCTCGACAATCTCAGCAGTTTCTTTAATGTACTCAATCATCCGCTTGTTTTCGTCCATATCTTCGCTTTCCTGCGTATAATAAGCGATTTTCACCGTTTGTCCCATAATGTATTCACCATGATCAAGAGGGATTTTTTTTGCAAGAATATTTAATAAGGTTGATTTCCCTGTTCCATTACGGCCAATAATTCCAATCCGATCCCCTGGTTTAACAAGTAAATCAAAGTGATCTAAGATCTTTTTGTCTGCGTAATGTTTCGAAGCATCCTTCAGCTCAAAAACCTGCTTACCGAGCCTGCTCCCATTTAAGGAAATATCCAGTTTTTCACTAGACAGCTTTCCACTTGAAAGCTTGTCCCCCAGCTCATCAAAGCGCTGAATCCGGGCCTTTTGCTTTGTCGTTCTTGCTTTGGCACCACGTCTCATCCATTCAAGCTCTCGTCTAAAAAGATTTTTTCTTTTTTCAAAGGTGGCTGCCTCATTTTCTTCACGGATGGCTTTGGATTCTATAAAGGCCGCATAATTCCCTTTATAGCTATATAGATTACCGCCATCTAGTTCAAACATTCTGTTAGCAACCCGGTCCAAGAAATAGCGGTCATGGGTGACTAGTAAAATCGATCCATTATACCTGCTTAGGTAATCTTCGAGCCACTTAACTGAATCAAAGTCAAGATGGTTGGTTGGTTCGTCTAGGATCAGTAAATCAGGCTCGGCAATTAATACCTGTGCAAGTGCGACCCGCTTTTTTTGTCCGCCAGAAAGCTCACCGATTTTCTTAGTAAAATCTTCAATTCCTAATTTCATTAAAATTGACTGGGCATTGGTGCTCACATCCCAGCCATTAAGTGCATCCATTTGCTTTTGTAATTGAAAAAGCTCTTCCTGAACCTTCGGCGCATTTGGATTAACATTAAGCTGCAAAAGTGTTTTTTCATATTCTCGCATCAATTTTAAAATGGGCGCTTCGCCGTGGAATACTTGTTCAAGAATCGTTTTCTCTGTATCCAGCTCAGGCTGCTGATCCAAAAAGGCAATCGAATAGTCTTTGCCCGTGATTATTTTTCCGTCATCAGGAACATCCAATCCAGCTATGATTTTTAATAATGAGGATTTGCCGGTCCCGTTGATTCCGATTAAGCCAACTCGTTCTTTTTCACTAATCGTAAAGGAAATATCATTAAAAAGTTGTTTCTCCCCGTACGTTTTCGAAACATTTTCCACCGTGAGCATTTTCATGAGTGATTTTCATCCCATTCTTGGTAAAATTGTTCTAAAAATAGAAACATCATTTGTTGACGGCTTTCGGCCATTTCTTTAGCCGCTTTTGTATTCAGTAAATCCTTCAATTTAAGGAGTTTTTCATAGAAATGATGAATGGTAGTTGATTTTCCCTTTCGATATTCTTCCAAACTCATTTCTTCTCTTACATTGATATTTGGGTCGTAGATGGGTTGTCCCTTTTTCCCGCCATAGGCAAATGCCCGCGCAATCCCAATTGCTCCAATCGCATCCAAACGGTCAGCATCTTGGACTATTTTCGCCTCGACCGTTTTGAGCACAGTCTTTCTTCCACCTTTATATGAAATGGAGTCAATGATTTGAATGATATGGTTTTTAGCCTCATTAGGTAATGAAATGGAGTGCATAAAAGTGTCAAGTTTCGCTTTCCCAATTTCGATTGTTTCGTTAAGTTTTTCGTCAGGTATATCATGGAGAAGCGCTGCCATTTCAATAATAAACGGATCTCCCTGTCTTTCCTCCCTGCAAATATGTAATGCAATTCGACGGACGCGGTCGACATGGAACCAGTCATGTCCAGTTGCATCTTCTCCCAATTCGTTGTGAACAAAAATTTCGGTTTGTTTTATGATTTGCTTTTTCACGATTACAACACCTGCCTTTATCCTAGCTATTTTAACATGAACCAGCCATAAAAAATAACCCCGAAGGTTCGAGGTTATCCTCTCAATGGCTTAAGTTAGTTTAAACCATTATGCCAGCTGATTCCAAGAGTATTTTCACCAGCATGAACACCAATTACTGCACCTAACGGACAGCAAATTACCTTTAGTAGTGGAAATTGTTCTTTCAATTCAGCTTTCCAAGCATTAGCATGGTCTAGGTGTAAACCGTACAGGATATATACTTCTTTAAACTGATGCTTTTCATAGGATAACCTGAAGTAATCAAAGATTTTTTCTTTTGCCTTTTTCTCACTCCTTACTTTTTCTTTTAC
The DNA here is from genome assembly GCF_031988165.1 of Neobacillus sp. NCBI lineage: Bacteria > Bacillati > Bacillota > Bacilli > Caryophanales > Bacillaceae > Neobacillus > Neobacillus sp. The sequence goes on along the minus strand of NZ_DALZYO010000022.1, from coordinate 49,359 downwards.
CTTTAGTGCTCCGTCTTCAAAAGTAATAATTGGTTTGACGTTTAACAGACTTCCCAAGAAAAATTGGACACCTGACAACCTGCCACCGCGATGAAGCTGTTCAAGGCTGCCAACCAGGACATAAGTCTCATTCGTGCCCTTTATTTTTTCCATTTGGTCAATCACGGAATCTAGACTGAGGCCAGCTTCAAGCAATTCCATCCCTTTTTTTAGTAAAGCAGTCATGGGATAGGTTAGGATATTGGAATCAAACGTAGTAACCGGTATCTCGACAAGCTTCGCGGCTTGCTCACTAGAGGAAACAGTGCCGCTTAATTTCCCTGACAAAAGAACGGCAACAATTCGGTCGTAATCGTTTGCGAGTTGTTCATATAATGTTTGAAATGCTCCAACCGATGGTTGTGAGGTAGTTGGCGGATTTTTTAGTTGCTTTAATTTTTCAAATAATTGAGCAGGAGTTAAGTCAATCCCATCAGAAAATTCTTCCCCATCAAGCAAAATTGTTAATGGTATGGTGTATAAATCTGGATGATTTCTTAATTCATCATCTAAATAGGATGTGCTATCGGTTACCCATGCCGTTTTAACCAAGTCCATCTCCCCTTATTTTTAGTATGAGGTCATAATATCTAGTTAAAATTATCGTACCGTTAAATTTGAACAATGTAAATATTTTCAGAAAAAAATAAAACCGGCTAAAGAAGCCGGTTCCCTTTCATCGATTGCAACTGCTTTACAGTTATAATCATAAAATCAATCATTTCCATTAAATCATCCATTTGATCTTCACTTATTAATCGATCAAATTCCACTTTCATAATAGTAGTGTACTTTTTTTCTTCTTCTAGAGGGTTTGATTGTACAGTCTGAGTTACTTTCCTATTTGCTCCCCAAATTTCAGAGAGGATGGCTTGTAGCCCTTCGAAATCTATGGTTCCGGTTTTTTCGAGAAAAAAATGCAAACTTACATAGCAGCCAGCTTGCCGATTTGACACCGAATCCGGCAAGAGCTCAGCTGCCAAATTATTAAGCAATGCTTCGATTTCGATTTTTGCTGAAATTACACACCCTTTATTTTCCGGTAATCTGAAGCAAAGATTAAACAGACGGGACATTTTAGCCATGTTAAGCATATCATTTCGGTCCGTTATAACAATTTCTCCACTAAGATCCCGATCATAAAGTGCTCCTTCAATAACCACTTTCATATTATCAAAGGCCGTTGGATCAAACATATACTATTTCTCCTTTAGAAAAGCCCCACTGCATTTCCATTTTCATCCACATCCATATTTAAAGCTGCTGGTTTTTTAGGCAAGCCCGGCATCGTCATTACCTCACCTGTTAACGCAACTATAAATCCAGCCCCAATGGATGGTTTAAACTCTCTAACGTTAACGATAAAATCTGTTGGTCTGCCAAGCTTTGTTGGGTCATCGGACAAGGAATATTGCGATTTCGCCATACAGACTGCTAAATTTGACCAGCCGAATTTTTCAAAATCAACTAGTTGTTTTTTTGCCTTTGGAGAAAACTCTACATCCTTGCCACCGTAAACCTTTTGAACAATCGTTCTAACTTTTTGTTCAATCGAATCAGATAGATCATATAAAGAATGAAAATCATTTTCATCCTTTTCAATTACCGATAAGAGCTTTTCAGCAAGTTCAATGCCTCCTGCTCCGCCTTTTTCCCAAACTTCGGTTAAAGCAACAGCAACATTCTCTTTTTGGCACCAGTCTAATAATGTTTGAACCTCTAAATCTGTATCAGTAATAAATTTGTTTATCGCAATAACAACTGGCAATCCAAAGCTTTTGATCGTTTCAATATGTTTTTGCAAATTGGCAAATCCTAGGATTAATGAGGAAATATTTTCTTTTGCTAATTCTGTTTTTGCGACGCCACCATGCATTTTCAAAGCACGAATAGTCGCTACGATAACAACGGCTTCCGGTTTAATACCAGCACTTCTAGATTTAATATGTAAAAATTTCTCTGCACCTAAGTCAGCCCCAAAGCCGCCTTCAGTGATAACATAGTCGGCTAACTTTGCTGCTGCTGTTGTGGCAATTACGCTGTTGCAGCCATGAGCGATATTGGCAAACGGTCCTCCATGAATAAGTGCAGGAGTATGTTCAATCGTTTGAACAAGATTTGGTTTTACAGCCTCTTTCAACAATAATGTTAAGGCTCCTTCAACTCCTAGGTCTGCGACGGTAACTGGTTCTTTATTAATATTATAGGCAACGACCATTCGAGATAATCGTAATTTTAAATCCTTTAAATCTTTCGCTAAACATAAGACAGCCATTATTTCTGATGCCACCGTGATATCAAAGCCATCTTCTCTTGGGACACCTTGGAGTGGTCCGCCAAGTCCGATAATCACTTTTCTTAAGGCGCGATCATTTAAATCCACAGCCCGTTTCCAAACGATTCGACGTTGGTCAATGTTTAGTTCATTTCCCTGCTGAAGATGATTATCGATTAAGGCTGCAAGCGCATTGTTTGCAGTGGTAATCGCATGAAGATCTCCTGTGAAATGTAAGTTTATGTCTTCCATCGGCAATACTTGAGAATAACCACCGCCAGTTGCTCCACCTTTAATACCCATTGTTGGACCTAATGAAGGCTCACGCATCGCAATCATTGCTTTTTTCCCAATCCGAGTGAAAGCATCTCCCAGTCCAACTGTCACAGTCGATTTTCCTTCACCAGCAGGAGTTGGATTAATCGATGTAACAAGAATGATTTTACCACTTTCGTTTGTTTTAAGCTTTGTAAGTGCCTCATTAGATATTTTTGCTTTGTATTTCCCGAATAACTCGAGATCGTCCTCTTCCAAACCCATTTTCATTGCGATTTCGACAATGGGCTTCATCGTCGATGCTTGTGCAATTTCAATGTCAGACTTCACAGTTGTTTTCATTACCAATTTAATCCCCCACATTCAACTAGAATAGAAATTACTTCTTAATTGTACCAAAAGAGCGCTTTCATTCCGATAACTAAATATGAACAAATTATTATCTTTTCTGAATTAATAATAATGTTTATAATGTTAATATCGAATTTTTAAAATATTCATTGACATATATCTGCTTGAAGCAGTATTAATGGATGTATGCTTTTGTAATATTCAGAAGAAGAGGGGGATGGTCAATTGCCAATTAACATTCCAAAGCTTTTACCCGCTAGGGAAGTTCTAGAACAGGAAAATATATTTATAATGGACAACGAACGTGCTGGTAGCCAGGACATTAGGCCGTTAAATATACTCATTTTGAATTTAATGCCTGAAAAGGAAACAGCAGAAACACAGCTATTAAGATTATTGGGAAACACACCGTTGCAGGTAAATGTCAAGTTTTTAAAAACGAACTCCTATGAATCAACTCATACAAGTAAACAGCATCTTGAGCAGTTTTATACTACTTTCCCACAAATTAAAAATCAAAAATTTGATGGAATGATTATTACCGGTGCACCGGTTGAACTATTAGATTTCGACCAAGTGAAATATTGGTCCGAATTAACAAAAATTATGGATTGGACCAAACAAAATGTCACCTCAACCTTACATATTTGTTGGGGAGCACAGGCTGCACTTTACTATCATTATGGAATTAGTAAATTTGAGTTACAGCGAAAATGTTCTGGAATTTATCCACATCAGATCTTCGAACAACATGATATTCTACTGCGGGGCTTTGACGATCATTTTTATGCTCCCCATTCCCGCTATACTGATGTATCAATTGCAGCGATAAAGAATAATACAAACTTAAAATTATTAGCGGCCTCAGATGAAGCGGGGGCATTATTAATTGCTTCCCACGATCGTAAACACGTTATGATAACTGGACATCTGGAATATGAATCGGATTCACTGGCACAAGAATATGATCGAGACTTGAATAAAGGCATGGAGATCCATATGCCGGAAAATTACTTTCCAAACAACGACCCAACCCAGCCGCCAATTAATCGCTGGCGTTCCCATGGTCACCTGTTCTTTTCAAACTGGCTCAATTATTATGTTTACCAAGAAACCCCCTATTCCTGGGGTTAAAACAAGCATCGGTTTTTCCGATGCTTGTTTTCTAATTTCCGAGAATTTCGATAGTCCCTTTTTGTTTATTAATCGTATATTAAAGAAAGAATAAATGAGAAAGGGGGAATTCTTTTGGAAACAATCGCTGCAGTTCATCGCAATCATTTTGGAGAAATTATTAGTTTTGTTACTTCTGGGGGACGGATCATATCCTATCGTAAAGCCTTAATGGATGCTGAAAATGGTCTAATTCAAGGAATACAGGCTGTTCAGGATATGAACGGAACCATATCCTTAATGCCAGAAACTGCTCAGTCATTTGACCATTATCCGAGTGTATTTTAAAAGCACCTAGCCATGCTAAGTGCTTCTTTTTTAATATATAGGAATTTATAATATTGGACTTCGAGAAATGTCCAGCTCCAGGCGCCTTCTGCTTTTCTTATTCTTGTTCCTTTAGTTCTTGAACTTCTTTTAATGGGTCAATCCGGTTCTGGTCTTCTTCACAAAACTGTTTTTGAATATCTTTCAACGCATCAATCCGATTCTGGTCTTCTTCAAAAAACTGCACAAGATCTCCAATGCGATCAATTGAATCCCAGCTTAAATGATGCTCAATGCCTTCTACATCATTATAAATATTCTCTTCTTTTACTCCGATAATTTTTAAAAACTGTTCTAACAAATCATGTCTAAAGACTAGGCGCTTGCCAATCTTTTTACCCTTAGTTGTCAACACAAGCCCCCGATATTTTTCATAGACTAAATATTCATCTTTATCGAGTTTTTGAACCATTTTCGTAACTGAGGAGGGATGTACAGACAGCGCTTCGGCAATATCAGAGACTCGAGCGTATCCTTTTTCTTCAATCAAAATATAAATTTGTTCGATATAATCTTCCATACTAGGTGTTGGCATCCCGTACCCTCCATTATCCATAATCACTAAAAGTTTACTATAGAAAAAATAGAGTGACAAGGCTCTTTATCACTCAAACCCAATTATCTGGAACTATTTCAATGTAGCTTCTTCAAATAAAAGTCTGACTCTCTTTTCCTTTTCATCAAGAAAAAGCCTGGCATTAAAGGTTTTTTCCTTGTTTGTAAATCCTTCAATCAAATCTGTCTTTCCTTCCGTAAGAAGCAGTTTGATATTTTTCTGGGTAATGTTTTTCCCCAGGATAATTTTTGAAATGGTAAAATTGCATTGATTATTTTTATAATTGCTGCAGCCATAAAAGCCGCCCTTATCGATGACAAACCCATCGCATTTTTTACATGGCCCCAGCTTTGTCACTGCCTTTTTTCTCGTGTTTTTCTTACCAGGAGTGAAATTTTCGGAAACCTCTTTAGAAAAAGCCCAATTAGCTGATTGGTCAACACTTGATGAAATTAAATGATAAACCATTTTTTTGGTTTGTTCCATAAACTGCTTCGCGGAAGCTGTACCCTCCGATATCTCCTTCAGCTTTTGCTCCCACTTTGCTGTCATTTCCGGGGAAGCAAGAATTTCATGCCCAATTGCTTCAACCAAGATTTTAGCCTTTGCAGTCGCATAAACTACATTTTTTCTAACCTCAATATACATGCGGTCTTTTAACATCGTGATAATTCCTGCTCTAGTCGCCTCGGTCCCAAGTCCTTCAGTCCTAGTCAAGATTTTCTCGAGCTCTTTATCATCTATATGCTTACCAGCTGTTTTCATTAATGTAATCAATTGGCCCTCAGTATAGCGTTTGGGTGGCTGGGTCTGACTTTCTTTCACATCTACCTTTACAGTCTGGCCCTGCTCTCCTTTTGTCAGCAGTGGAAGTGCTGGATCCTCATCATGTTCCTTTTGGTTCAGAACTTTTCTCCAGCCATCATCGATTTGGACCTTGCCTTTAGAAACAAATGCTGCCCGTCCATCTACCAATGTTGTAATGGTGGTATACTCTGCTATGGCCTTATTATAATGCGCAGCGATTAAACTAGTAACGACTAAATCGTAGATTTTCCGTTCGTCTGGATCAAGCCTATCAAGATTCGGTATTTGTTCAGTTGGAATAATCGCATAGTGATCCGTAACTTTCTTTTCATTTACATATCGTTTATTATCTGTTATTGAAGCGATTGGCAATGGAAAAAAAACCGCATAATCCTTGATATTACTTAATTTATTTAAAATTTCCGGAAATGCAATGGCCTCCTCCTTCGTTACATACCGTGAATCCGAACGCGGGTAGGAGACGTTACCTTTTTGGTAGAGTTTTTGCATGACATCAAGTGTTTTTTTCGGCGAAAATTTAAAACGTTTATTTGCTTCCGCCTGGAGGGCAGAAAGATTATATAAGAGAGGTGGTAAAAATTCCTTCCTTTCCGAAATAACCTCGCTAACTTCAGCGGGTTTTTCACGGCAAAATGCAGCAATCTTCTCTGCTAATTCTTTTGTTTTTACACGAGTTTCACCATCGTTTTGCCATTTCCCGCTATACTTTTTACCGTTGATTAAAAATTGGGCTTGTACCTCCCAAAACGGCTCCGCCTTAAAATTTTCAATTTCTAATTCTCGTTTTACAATTAGGGCCAGGGTAGGAGTTTGTACTCGACCAACTGAAAAGACATCAGAAAAACCCTTTTTCTGCAGAAGCAGACTATAAAGCCGTGATGCATTCATTCCAACGACCCAATCAGCACAGGCACGGGTATAGGCTTCATAATATAAGCTTTTTGTCTCCTTCTCGTCTAATAACTTTTTAAACCCTTCTCTAATAGCATTTGCAGTAAGTGATGAAATCCACAATCGTTTCATCGGTTTCCTGCAGTTTGTTAATCTTAGAATATTGCGGATGATTAGCTCGCCTTCCCGCCCGGCATCGCCCGCATGAATAATTTCAGACACTGCCGAGTTGGATACCAATTTTTTCACGACTGAAAATTGTTTGGCCTTATCCTTCGTTACTTCGTACTCAAAGTGTTCAGGTATCATCGGTAAATTATCCAATGACCATTTTTTCCATCCGGGCTGATACTTTTCGGGTGAGACCAGCTGACAAATGTGGCCAATAGCCCACGTCACGTAAGCACCTTTCGGAAAAAGATCATTTGGAAAAATTTCAATGAAACCATTTTGTTTTTTATGTTTAAAGATGGAAGCCAAAGTTGACCCTTGATCAGGTTTTTCAGCAATTATCAATTTCATTTGAATAGCCCCTTTTTTTGCAAAAAGCGTCTGCTCTCCATTTTACCCACTATTTTAATTCCTCGTAAAGATTATATTTTGCTAATTATCCCCCATTACAATAGTTTATCATCATATTTATATTTATTATTCTTTAATTGGAATTAATATCAATCTATGAATGTCACCTATATATTAGCAAACATTTTTATGATTAATGGTAATTTGTTTGTCATAATTTTGACAAAATCACTTGTTATTCTTAAACCGTTGTATCTAAACAAATCAATAAAAAGACACCATTTTATGACAGCCGATTAAACTTTAATAATTTTAACTATATGTTGAAACAAAATTTGTGTTGATCTAGATATAATTTTTGTCTTTCCACAAATTTATCAGAACCTTTATTTTCATTCAAAAAACCGCTTTCATTTTCTTGACTGTCCATTTCCGTTATTGTATATTTAAAGCATCATGTAACCGAACATTAGCATTCGCTATGGTATTTTGTTACCTGATAATATTTAACTTTGGCACTAGATTTTGGTGTCTCGAAAGGCTTAGGAGGAAGAAGTACATGCAAAACGGTAAAGTAAAATGGTTTAACAATGAAAAAGGTTTTGGTTTTATCGAAGTTGAGGGCGGCGACGATGTATTCGTACATTTCAGTGCGATCCAAGGCGATGGCTTCAAATCATTAGAAGAAGGCCAAGAAGTTTCTTTTGAAATCGTTGAAGGAAACCGTGGACCTCAAGCAGCTAACGTAGTAAAACTATAATCTTAAATTATAATGACGAAATAAAGGCTGACGAAAATCGTCAGCTTTTTCTGGTGGCAATGGGGGAGAGCGTCGCAAAAATGAAGCTGTTTATCTTGTCACAGTGAAAATATACTTTTATCACTTTGAATTAGGTGAAGCCCTGATCTGGTTACACTGCATTTATTATGTTAGTGTACGACTCATTTTCAATTCATATCCATCCACTGGTTAGTAGTTGGAACTCATGATAGTCTATATCAGCTTTTTCCCATATTCCTGTAGTTTTTCGCCTACTGTGCATTGTGAAATGCAAAAACGATGTGCCATTCTCCTTCCGCCTTCTTTTTTCAATAGCTGATGTAAAAAACATCCCTCACAGTATTGCTTCATTAAACTTTCTACATGACTAAACATTTCTTTTCTGACCGTATGCTTCACTAATTCGATACACCACTCTTCTCATAGGATTAATGTTTTTGCAAAGATTTCCTTCCCATCCAGCGCTTGGGTAGCTAGTTTATCTGCTTCCTTATTATCTTTTCTTGAAATCACTGTATACTTGGCCTCAAGACCAAGTGTTTTCATTTTTTCCTCAATCCGGTCCAGCCATCGGTTTAGCGTTTCTTCATAACATGGCCATTCCCCTTCCAGTTGCTTTAAAACTCCTTGTGAATCACCCTTAAATTCACATGATAAATGATGAGCGCCCAACTCTTCCAAAATAGTTAATGCATAGTAAAATGCCGCATATTCTGCTTCATTATTAGATACCAATTCATCCAAGCGCTCATTAGAGCGTATACGGTATTTCTTTTTTCCTTGTCTAAAAAACAGGACCACTCCAAGTCCTGCCTGATTCGTTTCCTTAAGAAATCCCCCATCAAAATAAACAGTAATTTCATGGGGGTCATCCTCAATTTCTATCAACAGCTTTTTCATTTCCTTTAAAATCCAAGATGTCCCTTTCTCATCGTAAAAATACAAATCAGTTACTTTACCTGAGGCTTCCAGCTCTTCCCCAATTTGAACGGCTGTTTCACCTACTACCCATTCAGATGAAAATTGAACCTTCTCATTACTTTTTAATTTATGATTCCACTCAAGTCTATATTTCATTGATTTCAGCCTCTCATGATAAATTTTACTTCATCACTTTATCCAAAAGGAAATGTTAGATTTACTTCATACTTAAATATATTCCTTTATATCATACCCACTTGTGCAATAGAAAAATATTTATCTGCATAGCTTTATTCAAATATGATAAACTTTCAGTAATAAAAAAGTGGGGGAAAGAATAGTGATTGAGGTATACATTGATGGAGCAAGCGCAGGAAATCCTGGACGTAGCGGAGCCGGGATATTTATTAAGGCACACGGCATAACTGAAAAATTTTCAATCCCGCTAGGAATAATGTCTAACCATGAAGCAGAATTTCATGCCTTTATTAAAGGACTGGAGATATGTCTGGAAAAGGGATTTGTCGATTCGGTCGTATCTTTTCGGACAGATTCAGAATTAGTCAATAAGTCTGTTGAAAAAGAGTTTGTCAAAAACAAATTATACGCTCCCTTACTTGAAGAAGCTTTACATTTAGCTGGAAAGATCGAGCTATTTTTTATGAAATGGATTCCCAGTGCCGAAAACAAACTTGCCGATGAACTTGCCAGACATGCTATTCAAAAAAATCCAAGTGAGGAGCCTAATAACCAATCATGAAAAAACCAATAATGGCTGACTTATCTTTGCTCCTTGTTACATTAATCTGGGGCACAACTTTTGTGCTAGTTCAAAATGCTATTGATTTTTTGGAGCCGTTTTCCTTTAATGGAATTCGTTTCTTAATTGCAGCAATTTTACTTATTGTTTGTCTGCTCATTTTCGAAAGAAGACAGCTTAAACAATTGAATTTCAAGATATTTGCTTCCGGTGTTTTCATTGGATTTTGGCTTTTTCTTGGTTATGTAACGCAAACGATGGGGCTCTTATATACATCAACTTCAAAGGCGGGATTTATTACCGGCCTAAACGTAGTCCTGGTTCCTTTATTTTCAATGTTCTTACTAAAACAGTACCCTAGTAAGAATGCGATTCTTGGAGTATTAATCGCAACATTCGGTTTATTTTTGCTGACTATGACTGACGCAGCCACATTGAATATCGGTGATGGGTTTGTTTTTATTTGTGCTATTAGTTTCGCCTTGCATATTATTTTAACAGGAAAATTTAGCAGTAAGTTCCCAACACTTTTATTAACGATTATCCAAGTTACAACTGTTGCCTTATTATCAATTGGTTCCTCATTTCTTTTTGAGGATTGGAGAAAGTCGCTTAATAAAGACATACTATTATCAAAAGATGTCATCGTTGCTTTAATTATTACTAGTGTCTTTGCAACTGCATTAGCGTTTTTTATTCAAACAAATTTCCAAAAATATACTTCTGCAACAAGGGTTGCCTTAATATTTGCGATGGAGCCCGTTTTCGCGGCGATAGCAGGGTATTTTTGGGCTCTGGAACGGTTATCAATTAGTGCTCTTTTTGGATGTATTCTCATTTTTACAGGAATGATATGTGCCGAACTGCCTACTAATAAAATCCCTTTGCTTAGGAAATCCGTGAAAAATAATTAAAAAACTCCCTTCAACTGTAGAAGAGAGTTCTTATTGTAGATTAAATAGCGAGCAATTCCTTTTCCTTAATGAACTTTATCGCATCTTTCCTAGTTCTTATTTTGTTCGAAGATAATGTTTCCAGTAATGAAACATAAAAACTGCCATCAAAGCTCTTTTGGACCTTTAATGTCATTTCAATTGCCGTATTGATGATTTCATCGGTCGCATTGGTGTAGTGTTTCCCGAAGTATATAAAACCGATTGCATCCTCTTGTAATTGGAATCCTTTCCCTTCGAGGTAATGCAGATAATCCTCCACTGTTCGCACTTACCTTACCATCCCTCTCCCTTTATTCTTAAAACATCCCTTTAAAATTTTAACTTAAAACTCAGTAATTTCCTATCCTTTTTTGTACATAAGTGTCCAATGATACCAATTAATACCCCCAATAATGCACCCCCAATTACTTCATCAGGTTGATGACCTAACATTTCTTTTAGCTTGTTAGGTGCATTTTGTTTAAATTTGATGCTTTCTTCTTTCTGTATTTTTTCAATTAAATCGTTCATTGAGTTTACCTTGAGAGTGAGTTCGCCAGTTTGCCTGCGGACACCTTGAGCATCATACATGACAATTAATCCGTAGATAAGTGAAAGTGCGAAATCAAAAGTTGTCAGTCCTCTTTTTAGGGCAATATATGTGGTTAGTGTGGAGACTCCCGCTGAATGAGAACTTGGCATCCCACCTGTACCAAAAAACAAATCAGGGCGCCATTCTTTCTTTTTAAAATAATGAAGTGGAATTTTCACTCCTTGTGCAAGACCAATACTAAAAAGGGCTAAATAAACACCTTTGTTCATTTCGTTTTATCACCTCTACCATTAGTGTTAGAAAGCCCGAGTTTTATTATTCCTAATGGAAATACTAACTAAACAGGAGGTGAAACGTTGATGAGCAAAAAAGGGAATAACCGTGGTGTAAAAGCTCATGGGGTAAACCCACAAGGATATGGTCAGGATACTGAATTTACTGAGGAACCAAAGAGCAAATTAGAAAATGCAGCAAAAAAGATAAATACAAAATAGTAAACCAACCCATATTTTGGTTCAATTAAAAAGGTTGTCCCAAATGGAGACAACCTTTTTCATTAGGAAATAATGGCTTCATCGAACGGCAGCAAACGTTGTAAGCCGCGAAGCTCAATCTCCATCAATTTATTTAACGCTTTTTCTTTTTCAATTCTAAGTCCTGCTTCTTCTAATCCACAGCTTACCGGTACATCACATTTTATTTCAGCAAGCCTTCTCGACAGATGCAGCATATCTAAATCCTGCTCTATTTTCGTTTTATTAGATTTTGATAATCGTTCTAAGCTAGCGATGATGCCCTCAACATTCTCAAATTCCTGTAAAAGTTTTAGGGCTGTCTTTTCCCCAATTCCTTTTACTCCTGGATAATTATCACTTGGGTCACCCATCAGTGCTTTTAAATCGATCATTTGCCTTGGTGTTATTCCCTTTTCCTCAAAGAAGGTTTGTGGCGTGTGGACAAGGTAATTTCCATATCCCTTTTTCATCAAAATAACGGAGATACTTTCATCAAGTAGCTGTAGGATATCTTGATCACCTGTTAAGATGGACACATGCGCATGATTCTTTACTTGGTTGGCAATCGTACCGATGCAATCATCCGCTTCGTAGCCCTCAAGGCCAATATTAGGAATATCAAAGGAAGCGACTACCTCTTTTACCAAGTCAAATTGTGGAATTAGCTCGACAGGTGCCTCTCCACGATTTCCTTTATAATCTGAAAATAACTCTGTTCGGAAAGTTTTACTTCCCATATCCCAGCATACAGCCAGATGAGAGGGTTTAAAGGATGAAACTGCCGTAAACAAATGCTTTACAAAGCCATGAATTCCGTTCGTCGGAATTCCTTTTGAATTTATCATAAATTGCCCTGATACAGCCGTAGCGTAAAATGCCCGGAATAACAACGCCATACCGTCAACAAGCATTAGTGAAGGTTTTTGATTTTCCAATTTCTCAGTCCTCCCATTTTTCTTGTTAGTAAAAACAACATGTGTCCCATTATATCATAAGATCGTCCGAAAAATTATTCGACTTTATTTTCCTCATAAGAAATCCAGTCACTAAAGCTACCAGCATAAAGCTTAACTTTTTCAAATCCGGCTTCCTTTAAAGCAAGAAAGTTGGGCGTAGCGGTTACCCCAGAGCCGCAGTAAACAATAATTTGCTGATTAGCATCAACATCTGAAAACCTTTGTCTTTGTTCCTCAGCTGATAGATATTTGCTCCCCTTTAAGCCCTCCATCCAAGGTTTATTAATGGCGCCAGGAATATGTCCCGCTTTCTTATCAATCGGTTCTTCCAAACCAAGATATCGTTTTTCTTCACGAGAATCAATTAACATCTTATTTAACTGCTGTTTTTCGACCACTTCTTTTACTTCTTCCACAGTTGCAATTAATTCAGATTTCAAATTAACATGGAAATCAGCTTTTTCATACGAAGGAATGTTTGCTGTTAGAGGATAATTTTCATTAAGCCAACCGTTAAATCCTCCATCCAGCACATATACATGTTCATGGCCAAGGTAGTGAAGAAGCCACCAAAAACGCGCAGCATAGGCGCCTTCTCCATTATCGTAGGCGATGATTGTTGTGTCATCACTGATTCCGGCATTTTCTAGCTTGCTTACCAATTCAACTACATTTGGCAATGGATGCCGGCCCCCATGCTCCCCGACTGTTCCTGACAAGTCTTTTTCTAAATCGAAGAAGACAGCCCCTGGCACATGCTGATGTAAATATTCAATTTTTCCTTTTTGGGATTCTGCCAAGGAAAATCGGCAATCGACAATTCGTACATTATTTTCATTCAAGTTTTTCAATAACCAATCCTTGTCTTTAACATATTTCATTCATAATCCCCCACTTATTCGGATAATTTCACTGAAAGCTTTTGTTGTATCTCGGTCAAAAGTTCGGTCGAAACTCCACCATCTAAGGCCGAAAGCAGGCTTAAATAAAAATCATCTGCCTGATCTTTCATTTGTCTTATTAGACGGTTGAATTCGATTGTTAATTCTTTTGTATAATGACGATTCAAACGGCCAGATTCATGCTGCAAATAGTCGTCAGCAAGTGATTGTAAGACGTTAGAGAGTTCATCGCTCATGGATTTTTTATCATTTTTTTCAAAAAAGGACTTTGGATTTTTAAAATAAGACATTGCTTTCATGAACAGCTGCTGATTAACATCCTTAAAGGCAATTGGAAAATCAATTTCTTCACCCTTACTTTTTTCAAACACAGAAAACGAAAGGTCTCCGTTGATTTTATGAAGATGTTGAAATAGCCCTGATTGATAATCAATAATAAGTTTTTCAGCAAACCGTTCTAATCTTAGCGTTGTTGCCCTCATTTCCTGAGTGAAATCATAGCCTAAACTCTCTAGAAATTCGTCAAGCGAGGATTTTAATGCCTTTTTCAAATTGCGCCCGTCGTCCCTGAGTGTGGAAGGGTTAAATGCCTCTTTAAAGAAATCGCCAAAACGCAAAAATACCCTTTGTTTAATATAATAAATTAATTCTTCTGCCTCCTGGTTCATACGGTCATGAATAGTCGCAGCGGTTTGCTCTACAAATAACTGATACATTTGTGCCTTTTGCTTTTCAATTTCCGCTCGTTTTTGCTCTTTAACGGCCTTATCTTCACTTGAGCTTTGAAGAAGTTTGGCTACTAATTCTTGAACACGCGTCAATTCCTTTTCTGCAGCGGAAATGGTCATTTCCGTTAAGTCATTGGAAATAAACTGATAAAAAGCCTGTTCAAAATGGTTCATACCTGAAATTGCATGAAGTGATACAGTCGTCTTTTCATTTAAGGCTAGCAAGCTTGATAATGGATAAAGATGTGGATTTCGGATTCCATATTTCAACAGCTGCTCCTCGACATATTCAACCACTGTTTCCTTCTCTACTTCATTTTCAGCAAGATCAATGGCATTAATAAGGAAGAACATTTTATCCATTTGAAAGGATTCCTTCACACGACCCAACTGAATCAAAAACTCTCTGTCAGCTTTGGAAAAGGCATGATTGTAATACGTGACAAACAATATGGCATCTGAATTTTTAATATAATCGAAGGCAACTCCTGTATGACGAGCGTTAATGGAATCCGCTCCCGGCGTATCAACTAGTGTGATTCCTTTTCGTGTTAACTCACAATCATAATAAAGCTCAATCCATTCTACATAGCAAGATTTTTCTTCCTTCGCGACAAACTCGTGAAATTCGGTTACATCTGTTTCCTTGACGGTTCCGAGCAATTGACGATAGGAGTTGGAGCCTTTTTTAAATGCTTGTAAAAAGGCAAAATGTGTTTTTTCCAATACACCTTCCTGCCCCTTCTCGAGCATAATCTGATCGATTATGTTCGAAGCCTCCGCGAAATCTCTAGCGTGTAAATCAAAAACCTTTAGTGAACGATTTACATCCTCGATCATGATGTCTGGATCCTTAAACTTGACTAGAACAGTTCCATGCGGATGTTTTGCAGAAATCGGCTTGATTTTATTAATGGCAGCAGTAGTCGGATTAGGCGATACAGGTAACACCTTTTCTCCCATAAGAGCATTGGC
This sequence comes from Neobacillus sp., assembly GCF_031988165.1. Classification (NCBI taxonomy): domain Bacteria; kingdom Bacillati; phylum Bacillota; class Bacilli; order Caryophanales; family Bacillaceae; genus Neobacillus; species Neobacillus sp. The sequence continues at coordinate 34,095 of NZ_DALZYO010000022.1, read as the reverse complement.
AAATGATGATTTCCCTGCACTAAATGCACCAAATAACGCTACTGTAAAGCCCTTGTTTTCCAATCTTTCTGCTTTATCTGTTAATTCTTTTGCAAGCTTTTGAAAACCCGGCAGTTCTTTAACTAGCATTGAAGCATGATGGAGTTTCTCGGTTGTGAATTTCAAGTTATTCTCTGCTTGTTGGGTGTCACTTTTCGAATTTTCAAGATTGATTTCTGCTTCAATTGTTTTATCTAAGATGTCTGTTTCTCTTTTTAATGTGCCATTGGCTTCTTGAGAATGAATTACTTCATATTCCTCTTCCTCTTGTGCAAAAAGCTGATACACATCTTCCTCGAGACTTTCTGATTGCATAAGCAAGTCATCTATGGTTTTTTCTCTTAAAAATATTGTTTGTTCCTGCTTTTTTATTGCTGATATTGCATTTAGATATCTCCCCATTTTGCTAATTTCCTTTTCATACTGCTCCCTTACATTTAAAGCCTGGTCATTTAATGCTGCTAAAAAGCTCTCTTTAAATTCAGAAAGTTGATTTCTCGTAATTCTTTTTATTTCATGGGCCACATCTTCTGTGTAATGGAGAACATAATCTCCGGTTACACGTGCACCAGGCTTCACCGTAGTCGTTAATATATCGGTGGGGACTTGGATGGAAAAGGATTGGGCTAAGCTCTGGAGTTCAACTTGATGAAGTTCCGTTTCTTTTAAGTTTAAAAGTAAAAATTCACGTAAATGCCACTCAAGCTGTGATTTTATGTTTACAAGAAGATCTTGATAAAAACTGTCTAGTCGCTTATTTTTCTCCTCCAAGGTTTTTTGCTTGGAGAACAGGAAGCCTACTTTAAACTCAGGCTGACAGCTTTCCAAATAGCCTTCAGCTAATTCCCTTGTTCGAAAAGGCATCAAATATGCATTTTTCATGATTTGGGCTATTTTCTTCTCAAATTCGTTTTCCTTTTCTCCTGAACCATCTTTTATCATCTTAAGATCAGAACTAATTTTTTGATAGGTTGTTGATAATTCTTGTTTTTCTTGCTCTGATAATTCATTTAGGATTTCAAGAATCGGGGTGAGCTTTTCTTCTTCCGCCTTATTTTCCTCGTTAATATGGTCTTGGGAAATTTTTCTTAATGAATGATAAATGGACGGAATTAACATTTGGTCTTTGGCAGTCAATTTTTCCGCAATAAATCTTTGAAGGTCACTAAATTCATTGAAGGGGTTGTCTTTTTGCTTTAATGAAGTATAAAAAATCCTAGCCGGCTTTACCCCCCATGAAGCAAAGGAATCGACAACACTATTTTGAAAATCAGAAAAACTTAATTCCTCATCCTTATGTTTGTCGATTTGATTGATAACCAAATAAACCTCTTTCCCAGCCTCAGACAATTCTTTTGTAAATAAAAAATTTAACTCTGCTTGTACGTGATTATAATCCATCACATAAAAGATTAAATCAGCCAAATGGATGGCTGATTCCGTTGCGACCCGGTGGGCATCATCGGCAGAATCAATACCTGGTGTATCCATAATGACCGTATTCAACGGTAAACGAGACTCGCTATGGCTTATCTCCAATTCTTCAATTCTGTCCCCGTCTTTGCAATAATTTTTTACTAATTCATAATCATAAGGTGCTAAATAAAGTCTAGGTGTTTCATGTTTAAAAAATACCTTGGCATAATCCTCGCCGGATTTTACTTTCACCAAGTTTGCACTTGTTGGAATCGGGCTTGATGGCAGTAAATTCTCACCGACCACTTGATTAATCATTGTCGATTTTCCTGCTGAAAAATGGCCGCAGAAAGCAATTAGAAATTCCCTATTCTCTAACTTTGTTGCCAACTGTTTTACTTTTTCGGCCTGCTCGGTATCATGATGCTCGATTAAATATTCATATATCGAAACGATTTTACGTTTTAGAGTTTGAATGGTTTCTTTCTGATTGTCTGTTTGTACCATTTTTAATTATTCCCCTTAATAACATAGTAATATTTTTTATTTTATACGATAATTCAAACTTTTCCTATCTTGACATCCCTTTTACCAAAAACAATTATAAACAACAAAAAGGCCAAGGTGAGGATCCTTGGCCAATTAAATAAGCGATTCATTGTTGGGTAACATTTTTTAAAACGTGCTTCATGACAAATGCATAAACAATAATGGTGCCGCCGACAAAAGCATAAGCCATATGTAACACCTTCCTTTTTAGACTTATAGTGAGAATGATTTTCATCGTTAACAAAATTTTAGCACAGTTGATAATCATTTTCAATACCACGAGGGGAACTTTCACATTTATTTAACAAACTTCGGAAAAAAGCGATTACAGTCCTGAAACTCACCTTCATACTCCGTTAAATTCCTAAGGGCTTTTTCCTCTTCAGGAATTCGAATTGAAAGCATAATCACATTTAATACAGTAAACAAAAAAGCCGTAAAATAAGCGGTAAACAACATTGGAATAACAATTATTTCAATAGAAACTACAAAATAATTAGGATGCTTGATAAAACGGTAAGGCCCCTTTTTGATAATATCGGCATTAGGCCTAACAATAATTTTTATGTTCCAATACCTTCCAAGTGAGGTAATCACCCAAATTCTCATTAGTTGAGTACTAATAAAAATGAATAATAACCAAGGCCATAGGGGAGATAAGCCTCGATTAAAAAGGGTCTTTTCAATGAAAAAGCTAACAAAAAACAGCAGGTGCATTAACACCATATATTGATAATGCTGTGTTCCAAATTCAATAGCTCCCTGCTGCTTCATCCAATTCTCATTGCTTTTCGCAACAAAGAGTTCAATCACTCGCTGAAGGATGATAAATGCAAATATAAAAATGAACGGAAGAATATCAATCATTCACTGCCACCTCAAAAGCAATAATTCAGAACTAAAGCCTGGACCAAGGGCAGTACAAAGCCCTAAAGACCCAGTTGGAATATTCATTTCCATGTAGCGCTTTAACACATAAAAAATAGTTGCTGATGACATATTTCCGAATTCTTTTAATACTTCAAGAGCAACATCAATCATCGATGAAGGAATATCTAGAGACGTAACATAGGCATCCAATACTTTTTTACCCCCAGGGTGGGCAATAAAACAGTCAATTTCCTCCAATCCAACGTTGTATTGCTTTAAAAATCCAGTTACATTTGGCTTTAACCAGTGTTCAATAATTCGCGGGATATCCCGCGAAAAAACAACATACAATCCTGTATCTTTCATATCCCAGCCCATCACATCTAAAGAATTAGGCATTAGTGTCGATTGGTTTGCATAAATGGATGGTACTGCTTCTTTTTTCTGATAATCATTCATGGCGGCGGAATCACCGCAAACCAACACACAGGCCACTCCATCGGCAAAAAGAGTCGTTCCAATTAAATTACTTTTTGACAGATCATTGCGCTGGAATGTTAAACTACAAAGTTCAACAGATAGAACCAGAACTTTGGCTTTTGGGAATGCTAAGCAATATTCGAATGCTCTTGATAAACCGACAGCACCACCAGCACAGCCGAGTCCCCAAATCGGCACCCGTTTCGTGTGCGGATTAAACGGTAATTGATTCATAATTCTCGCTTCAATACTCGGAGTCGCAAAACCGGTTGTTGAAATAAAAAAAATCGCGTCAATATCGTCATAAGGAATCTTCTTTTTTAGAAAGTTGTCATTATGTAAGCACTTCTCAACTGCTTCTTTCCCTAGCCTGACAGCAGAATCGATATAGGCATCATTCTTGTCTGCAAATGAATGATTCTGATGGAACCACTCAATATCTTTGACAAAATGTCGCTTCTTAATTTGTCCATTTTGGAAGGCTTTCATTAATCTCTCAATATCTTTAAATGAATCACCAAAAAGCTCTCTTGCAAATTCCGACGCTTGGTCTTGGTTAATTTCATGAGGAGGAATAACCTCTGCAATTGACATAATCGTTGGCATCATCATACTCCTTTACCACTTGTAAGGGTATTTTTACCAATTAACCGGAAATTATTCTGAGAATCCTTAGGCAAAAAAAACTTCCCGATTAGGGAAGTAAACGTTTTGAAGGTTGTTGTTGTGCACTTAAATTATAACGCGGATTTGGACTTCCTTCATTACGCAATCATTTCCAATTTTCTTATCAAAAACCTTGCATGGTCATACCCCCGTCAATGAAAAGGGTCTGTCCATGAACATAAAGCACCTTAGGAGCAGTGCTTTTTTAAAATTCATTATTTTACTGGTTGTGTTTGAACTTCGATTTTTATTTTATTTCCTGCTACTACACCGCAAATTTTGCAGATTGCGGCTTCATTGTATAAGAGTCGACATTTTTCACAATAATACTTCTCCACAAAAACACACTCTTTTCTGAAAGAAAATATGGCATTATTTTTTAGCCGATAGGAAAGTATAACTTCCTTTCAGTCATAAGTGTTACGACACCTTTTTTTTTGCCCTTAGGGGCTCTCCAATCGGCAGGTTTTCTATATCATATTTTAAATACTTCAAAGTGTGAATCCCTGTCAAAAAACCGGAATTAAAAAGTATGTGAAGTATTTATCAAGTACTTTTATCACAGGTACGGTGTGATTGTTCATATTTTATTCACATTTGCCTTTGAAGAATTGTGATATAAATCACTGTTATATCAGGTTTTTAACATTAACATAGTAAATATCTAAGGAATGAACAATTTGTGAACTAACAAATTTAGTATTTTACTTTCACAATTGTTTTGTATTATGAAAGAGAACTTATTTAATTTAATTTTCAATTTTCCGAAGGGAGTGTATGGGGATGGCGAATGCGGAATTAAAAACTAAACAAAAAACAGTAATCGAAGACAAATCCTCCCTTAAAGGGACATTAGCGTCCGTTTTCTTTGTGGGAGCATTTATTATTGTCACTTGGGTATGTGTCTACTATCTTTTCTTAGAACGTTTTTAATGATAGAGGGGGGAGAAATTTATGCATATGCATAAATTAGAAAAAATTTGGCTTATTTTTGGAATCAGCGCACTCGTGGTTTTCTTAACAGTAATTGGAGTAAGCGCATTTTATCTTGGTAACAAGCCACCAAGCTGTTTAACGACTATTGATCCTGAAAAGGTCGATCAACAAAAACCATTTGATAAGCCTGGCCTTCATAAGGTTGAAGGAAAAACCTGGGACTACGAATTAGTCTTTGTCGCACAAGCCTTTTCATATAATCCAGGAAAAGTAGAGGTACCTCTGGGTGCAAAGGTGAAAGTTATTGCCACAACGAAAGACGTTATTCACGGCTTCAATGTTGCTGGTACAAATATTAATATGATGCTTGAACCTGGCTATGTAAGCGAATATACAACCACATTTGACAAAGCTGGTGAATATTTAATTGTTTGTAATGAGTACTGTGGTGCTGGACACCATTTAATGAGTTCAATGATTGAGGTGGTAAAATAATGGCTAACGAAACAGTTGCAAAAGTAAAGGTTGACCCGCGTGATGCAAAGCTTTCAATGGCACACTTTTTTGTTGCCTTTTCGGCTCTTGCTCTAGGCGGATTAATGGGACTCTTACAAACACTTGTCCGCTCTGGTAAATGGGAACTTCCATGGGGAATAGATTATTATCAAGTCTTGACCGTTCATGGTGTATTATTAGGACTTGTATTAACAACCTTCTTTATAATGGGATTTCAATATGCTGCTGTGAGCAGAACAACTGGGGGCCATTCAAACGCTGCAAGACGCCTGGGCTGGATTGGTTTTTGGATCATGTTAATTGGAACCTTAATGGCCGCGACCATGATTTTACTTAAGGAAGCATCTGTTCTTTATACGTTTTATGCACCACTTAAAGCACATTGGATTTTTTATTTAGGATTAACTTTTGTCGTGGTCGGCAGTTGGATTGATGGTGCTGCTCAGATTATGACCTATGCAAAATGGCGCAAAAACAATCCTGGAAAACCAAGTCCATTATTAAGCTTTATGGCGGTAATAAATACTGTAATGTGGATTGTCGCGACACTGGGTGTAGCTGCAACTGTCCTTTTCCAATTACTTCCTTGGTCTCTAGGATTAGTTGACACTGTAGATGTTCTTGTAAGCCGAACATTGTTCTGGTATTTTGGACATCCATTAGTTTACTTCTGGTTATTACCAGCTTACATGTGCTGGTATGCCATTATTCCAAAAATTATTGGCGGCAAAATTTTCTCAGATTCGTTAGCACGTTTATCGTTTATTTTATTCCTGCTCTTCTCTATCCCAGTTGGTTTCCACCACCAATTAACAGAGCCAGGAATTGATCCTGCATGGAAGTTTTTACAAGTTATCCTAACTTTCATGGTTGTTATTCCATCATTAATGACTGCATTCTCTTTATTTGCAACTTTTGAGAGATATGGCCGCAGTAAAGGAGCAACAGGCCTGTTTGGCTGGTTTAGAGTGCTTCCTTGGAATGATGCACGTTTTATCGTTCCATTTATCGGAATGGCGGCTTTTATACCTGCGGGTGCAGGTGGTATTGTCAATGCTTCCAACCAAATGGATCAGGTCGTTCATAACACTATTTGGATAACTGGACACTTTCATTTAACATTAGCAACATCTGTTGTGTTAACATTTTTCGGAATTTCTTATTGGCTTATTCCCCATTTAACTGGGCGGAAATTAACAAAGGCAATGAATAAATTAGCAATTATTCAAGCTTGGGTGTGGTTCATTGGTATGACTTTTATGTCAGGTGCGATGCATTTCGAAGGTCTGCTTGGCGGCCCAAGACGTTCTGCTTTCTCCACTTATGGAGGTGCAAAGCAAGCGGCTGAATGGATTCCTTATCAAGTTGCCCAAGCAGTTGGCGGTTCCATTTTATTCCTAGGCATTATTCTAGTACTGATCATCTTTGTTAATCTTGCTTTCTTTGCTCCAAAAGGAGAAGAAGAATTCCCAGTGGCAGAAGCAGAAGACAATGCAGAAAAGGCACCAATGGTGTTTGAAAACTGGAAATTATGGCTTGGTATTACGGCAGCCCTTATTCTTTTCGCTTATACGATACCGTTTATCGATATCATTCAAAATGCACCTCCAGGTTCAAAAGGATTCCAGACTTGGAATAAATGATAAAAGGACGAAAGAAAACTTGATTAGTACAAAAAAGGCCTCAATCTAATCGATTGAAGCCTTTTCTTTTTGAATTTTATTTAGAGACCACTTTGGAAGATTAATAAGCAATACAGATTTTTCTTCAAGTTAACTGATAAACCTCTCCATACTTCTCATATAGATAATCTATTAAATACTTAGCATTTAATCCTTCACCAGTGATATCTTTTAAAAGCTCTAGAGGCTTTTTCATTTTTCCATATTGATGGATGTTTTTCGTCAGCCATTCTTTAATTGGTAGTAAATTTCCTTCCACTAACAATTGATCAAAATTAGGGATATCTTCAATCATTTTATGCTTAAATTGTGCTGCATACATGTAACCTAACGCGTATGAAGGGAAATAACCAAAGCTACCGCCAGCCCAATGAACATCCTGGAGTACACCCAAAGCATCATTCTCGGGACGAATTCCTAAGTATTGCTCATACATGTCATTCCAAATTGTTGGCAGGTCAGCCACTTCAATTTCATCATTAAATAAACCCTTTTCAATTTCATAGCGAATAATAACATGAAGCGGGTACGTTAATTCATCTGCCTCGATTCTTATGAATGATGGCTTGGATTCATTAATAGCACGATAGAAGTCCTCAATATCAACTTGATCAAACTGTCCATTTGCATATTTCTTTAAAAGCTCAAAATTATTTTTCCAAAATGCTAAGCTTCGTCCGACAATATTTTCATAGAAAAGGGATTGCGACTCGTGAATGCCCGTTGACGTTCCTGTGCATAGCGGCGTACCAATCAAGTCTTTGGCAACATTTTGTTCATATAAGGCATGACCGCCTTCATGAATCGTTCCGAAAACTGCGGTACGGAAATCATTTTCATCATACTTTGTTGTCACGCGAACATCACCAGGGTTTAATCCAATGGCAAAGGGATGGACGGTTTCATCCAATCTTCCTGCATTGAAGTTATATCCCATTTTAGCGAGAATTTCTAAACTAAAATCTCGTTGTTTTTCCTTAGTAAATGCTTCAAAAAGAAAATCAGTATTAGGCTTATTGTCAGAATCAGCAATCTTTTTAACTAAGGGGATGATTTTATCCTTAAGTTCATCAAAAACCCCATCTAATACTTCGATGGTCATACCGGGTTCATACATATCTAATAAAACATTATATTTATTTTCTTCATACCCCCAATAGCTGACAAACTGTTTTGTCATCGCTACCAGCTTCTCTAAGTAAGGACTAAACAGTGCAAAATCGGCTTTTTCCTTCGCTTCCTCCCAAACATTTTCTGCCCTTGATTGAAGAATCACAAACTCTTTGTATTCTTCTGCAGGAATTTTCTTATTCCGGTCATATTCTTTTTTGCATTCTTCTAGAATTTTTCTAGTGGTTTCAGGAAGTTCCTGTTTAGATAAATTGGCTATGTATGCGGCCATCTCTTCAGAAGTGGACATTTTAAAGACTTCCGAAGATAACATTCCAATCACTTCTGACCTCTGGTCTACCCCCTGCTTTGGAGCTCCTGTTCGCAGATCCCAATAAATTAACCCTAATGCCTCATTATAAGCAGACATTTTCTTCACATACTCTAAAAACTCCTTCTCTACTTGCGCTTCATTCATTTTAGTACCCCCTTTTTATAAACAAATTTTATCATATTTTTCTGAAAAGTAGGAAGCAATGGAAAATAAAAAAACAACAGAAAGAATTTCTGTTGTAAAATAATTATTTATGGAAAAGTAGATGTTAGCTTGTCATAAATATTCACGTAAAATGCTTAAAGAGAGTTAAGTAAACTAAAAATTCAAACACTCTTGCATAAGAATTACTTCTTACTAATTGCTACTTTCCAGGTTTCAGGACCTTCTTTTAGGTACTCCCAAGAAAATTGATCTGTTCTTTCCATCATAAACTGATATAAAAGCGGTCTTGGATCATGGTCGTTCACTATCATCATCGTATCGCCAGCTGCCAATTCGTCAAAACTGTTAAAAATCGTTGGATGTTTTTCGCGTGGGGGAAAATCTGGTACATTAATAACTTTTGCGTAAGTTTGCATGATTAACACTCCTTTTAGTTTGTTAACTTCTTTTTTATTATATGAAAACATTGTCTGCCATTAAGTGCTTCGTATCACACTTAACACATGTTTTTTTATACTTTTGGAAACTGACTGGAGGGTAAGGAATGAAGGAATTAGTAGGTTTTTGCATAAGCTGTAACAAAGAAATCTTTTGTCTAGACGGATTTTTTAATGGTGTCATTACCAAAGAAAAAGAGAATTATTGTTTTGAATGCTATCAAAAAATTTCCAAAATCGAAGAAAAACCGCAAAGCTGAGCTTTGCGGTTTTTTCGTGCTATTCCTCATCAAGTGCTAAGTCTTTAACTGGAAGCTTTTCCCCCTCTTTATGGGTCGGCTTACGTAAATTAAAGATTGCTTTAATACAAAATAACAATAATACTACTACGCCGATAAGGAAAATGGTGTCAGGCACCGCACGCCAGGTTAATAAGGTTTCCACAAGATGCTTTTGTAGGAACGATGCTGATCGGGAAGCAGCATATCCATGATAGAAAGCTTCCTTGATTTGGATGATACCGACAGGAAGTAAGGATAAGAAGACCATTCCTGCAAGTCCAACATTCAACATGATACAGCTGAATTTAAGCCATTTATCGTTCCATGCTTCTGGTTTTACAATGTTTCGTAAGGAATAAAGTAGTACAGCACAGGCAAACATACCGTAGACACCCATCATCGAACCATGGCCATGTGCTGGTGTTAAGAATTGGCCGTGTTCAAAATAGCTTACTGCTGGTAAATTAATTAAGAATCCAAGGACACCTGCGCCAACCAAGTTCCAGATGGCAACTGAGATCAAGAACCAGAAGGTTCCTTTGTAAGGGAAATCTACGCCGCCCTCACGCATCATTTTGTATTGCTCATATGCTTCTAGAATGAGCAATGTTAACGGAATAACTTCTAATGCTGAGAATACAGCTCCAAGTCCTAACCAAACTTCTGCAGAACCGTTATAGTAGTAATGGTGACCAATTCCGATAACACCGCTGCCTAAAAGTAAAATTAATTGGAAATACAGTTGTCTTACTGTTGATTTTTTCGTTACTAGACCTAATTGAACCAATAAGAAACCGATAACAACCACCGCAAACACTTCGAAAATACCTTCGACCCATAAGTGGATAATCCACCAGCGCCAGTAATCAGCAAAGGTAAAGCTTGTACCTGGATTGATAAATAATGCAAAAACATAGAAGGCTGGTACGGCAATTGCTGAGTAGAATAAGAGATGGATAAGTCCACCCTTATCAGTTTCTTTCTTAAGACCTGCCTTAATCCCTCGATAAACGATGAACAGCCAGATAAACATGCCGACAATCAGAATCAGCTGCCAAATACGTCCTAGCTCTATATATTCCCACCCTGTGTGTCCGAATAAGAACCAATTGTTACCTAAGTAGCCGTTTGCTCCAAGCCATTCTCCAACCATACTTCCAACAACAAGGACAACCAATGCCCAGAATAAAATATCGACTAATAAACCTTGTTTCTTAGGCTCATAGCCACCAACAAGCGGAGCTACGTATATCCCCATTCCAAGCCATGCAGTAGCAATCCAGAAAATCGCAAGCTGCAAGTGATATCCTTTTGTAATATTAAATGGAAGAATATCATGAATCCACTTTATTCCAAAGAAACTATCAGGCTCTATGTAGTAATGTGCCAGTAATGCCCCAAACATACATTGGACGAAGAACAAGGCAACTACTATAACAAAATACTTTCCTGTTTTCACCTGAGAGCTCGTTACTGGTATTTTGCGTAAATCAATTCGTGGGAAGTTACCTTCTTTATATGCTTCTTGCATGCCGAATTGGTAACGATAGAAGAAGAACAGAATAACTCCAATCATTAAGATAAGGATTGTTATACTGGCACCGCTCCACCAAATAGCTGAGAATGATAAATGGTTTCCGGCATCTTCGAAGTACGGCCAGTTATTTGTATACGTGATTTTGTCACCTTGACGAACGGTACTAGAAAGCCAAGCTGTCCAAAAGAAGAAATCAGAAATTTGCGTGATTTGGTCACCTTGTGCAACATATGCACGATCTGTTTTTGGCATATCTCCTTCTTTAATTAGGTTTGCTTTTAATCCCCAGCCGTCACCTTTTGTAAAGATCTCTTTATAATGCACCCTTACTTTCTCAAGTCCGTAAGCTTGTGCATTTGTTAGTTCCATTGTATCCTTGTCGCTATCATAGCGATTCTTGCGCATTTCCTTAATAACATTATTTTTTATAACGGTTTTTTCATCTTCATTTAATGTGGAAAAGTCTTTCCCATACTTTTCATTTGCTTTAAAAACTTGCATTCCTTCTGTATAAATCTGAAGGGCTTCAGCAGTATAGTCGGGACCCATATAAGAACCGTGACCTAAAACAGTACCATAATCCATTAAGCCGTACTTTTGAAAAACAGCCTGACCACCCATGATCGAATCTTTTGTAAATAGAACGTCACCTTTTTCATTTGTGACCTCCAATGGTCTAGGTGCTTGTTCCTTAAATATCCAATAGCCACCAACAAGCAAGACAGTGAAACTAATTAAAATGGTAGCAATTAAAATAGATTTTAATAGACCATTTCTATCCGCCTCCAACACTTTATTTGTTGATGTCCCTCTTTGTATTTCCATACGTGTTCATCCTCTCGTGTTTCTTTTCATTTTGTATTGTAACTTTGGTAACAATCTGACAAAGTGAAGCACCTCATTTATACTGAGTGATTTTTATCACTGCACATGAGAATTATTATCATAAAAAATAGCCAGCTATGACGGAGGTCACATAGCCAGTTCGAAATCATTGCTACAATGTAATAAATCGAATAAATAATATGAAGGTGATGTTAATGAAACAAGAGGACATTATTAAAAGGTTATCTGATGTCCCAATCTTCAAAGAATTATCGGCAGCAGAACTAGATCCTATCGTAAAGATTGCTCAAACACGGTTTTATAAACATAAGATGTATGTTTTTATGCAGGATGATCATCTTGACCGTGTTTTCTTTATCCATAGTGGAAAAATCAAAATATATAAAACTGACCAATCTGGCAAAGAACAACTTATTTCTGTACTTGAACAAGGAGAAATGTTCCCCCATGCTGGATTTTTCAGGAAAGGGAATTTCCCTGCACATGCAGAGGTTATGGACGATGCCATTCTGATTGTCATCCCGATTGATAAATTTGAAGATATACTTATCTCCTATCCAGAACTTTGCATAAAGCTATTTAAAGTTCTAGGAGAAAAAATCGTTGATTTGCAGGGGAGATTAGAAGAACAAGTTCTCCATAATACGTACGAACAAATTATTTTACTTCTTCTAAGGCTATGTAAATCAAATGGTGAAGAGGTCGGTGAACGGTATAGGCTAACTACACAGTTCACTAATCGCGAATTAGCCAACATGATTGGCACTTCAAGAGAAACCGTTAGCAGGACCATCAATCATGTTAAGAAGAAAGAATATGTTACACAGGACCAAGAAGGGTTTTACTTAATCGACCGTGAGGCATTACAACAAGAGCTATTCTATTAATAATCAATATTTTCACCCCGAAAATTTAAGGAGATGTGGATTTTATGGAACCGAGAATTATTGAACTTGATGTACGTGAGGATTTAAAAAATAAAATTGAACCTTTTCAAAAAATAATGGAGGCTATTAAGGAACTAAAGAATGATGATATTTTAATCCTTCATGTCCCCTTCAAACCTGTCCCACTTTTCGCCGTGTTAAAGGCAAAAGGCTTTACCCATGATGAAGAAAAAATTGAAAAGAAACATTGGATAGTCACATTCACAAAGAAAAGCTAAGGGAATTAAAGGGGTGTTGAATGAAATGATATTGGATAATCGCGGCCTAGAACCGCCACAACCGATGATGAGAACTTTAGCTGCATTAGAAACACTTGGAGAAAATGAGGTTTTAACGATTATTAATGACAGGAGACCCATGTTTCTTTATGAGCAGCTTGAAGAACTGGGCTACAAACAACGAACAGAATCACAAAACGATGGAAGTTTTAAAATTGAAATCTTCCGATAAGAAGGTGAACGAACATGCTTCCTCAAAATATGGGAAGTGAAACCAATATCAAGCTTCCTTTTTCATTTGTCTTTTTTAGTCTAATTGCATTGGTTCTATCCCAAATTCTACTTTTGCTCAAAGGACATTTGATGGTAGACGGAAGCTTTCGTATTCCAGCTATCTGGTCCTCAGCCCATTTATTAGTCTTAGGCTGGGCCCTAATGGCAGCAATGGGAGCAATGTACCAGCTCGTACCTGTTGCATTCCTAACTAATATATGGAATGAGAAATTTGGGTTTTTCCAATTTCTCATCACTGCAGCAGGAATTGCGACCTTTTCAGGCATGCTTTATTGGTCACCGCAAAGGGCATTAATCCCGGGCATACTTACCTTACTAGGCATATTGATGTTTTTATTCCAAATGTTCATGACATTAAAACGGCAAGCAAAACCAACTATCTTAACAGCCTTTGTTGGTTCAGCATTGGTTTGCCTGTTTATTACTATTTTCATGGGGATTACGCTGATTTATTGTTTAAAAACAGGTATTGGTATCGAATACTATCAAGTAATTTTTAAAACCCATCTTTTATTTGGATTAACTGGATGGTTTACGCTATTAATCTTTGGATTTTCTTATAAGATGGTGCCGATGTTTTCCTTATCCCATGGTTTTCCTATGGTCCATGCGAGATATGTATATGGAATGTATGTCTCTGGACTGATAATTACGATGATTTCTTTCAGTACCAATAATCATGTTCTTCTGAAAATGGGCTTCTTTTTGCTTTTAGCAGGGTTTTCGGTTTTTAGTTGGCATATTAAGATTGTTATTAAAAAAAGGTTGAAGAAAAAACTGGATAAACCATTTACGTTTGCCTTAGTAGCGATTGGGTTTGGAAATGCGATTCATTTTGCAGCTTTTATCCTGCTGTGGACTAGCTCTATTTCAACATTAGCTGCTACACTCATTTATAGCTATATATTACTATGGATTGTCCTAAGTATTGTGAGTTACTTATATAAAATTGTTCCTTTCCTTTGGTGGACTTATAAATATAGTAAAAAGATTGGGAAAAGTAAGGTTCCATCCTTAAAAGAGATGATGAATGAAGGGATTGTCTTTCCTGTATTTTCGTTGTTTATAGCAGCTGTTTTAATCGTCTTTTGGGGATTAATCTTCAAAATTGCTATTCTTTTTAATACTGGACAGTTTATTTTATCAATCTTATTTATTATTATCGCCCTTAGTATCCTAAGTGTCTTAAAAAAATAGTGAGGTGTTAATGATGAAATTAAAAGAAAAAATCCTTAATGAGTTAAAAACTGTCTATGATCCAGAGTTAAATATTAATGTGGTAGACCTTGGCTTAATTTATCATATAGAAGTTTCAGCTGATGCAGATGTTAGGATAACAATGACATTAACAACACCTGGCTGCCCGCTTCATGACAGCATTACCAGTGGTGTTCGTTATTGTGTTGAAGGTATGGAAGAAACTCAAAAAGTTGAAGTTAATCTCGTTTGGGAGCCTGCCTGGTCGCCAGAAAAAATGACACCAGAGGGTCTTAAAGCACTAGGACATTAATTAAAAAAGCGGAAGCACAGGGATTAACCTGCTTCCGCTTTTCTTTTTATCCTTGATTAATGTTCTAGTGCCTGAGTTGGCAGAACCTCTTTAATTTTCTGTAAAACATCCGGATTGATCTCTTCATTTATTAAAATATGAACAGTTCCTTTGTCCTTTTCACTCCTGATTAGCCTCCCTACTCCCTGACGAAGGCGCAGGAGCATGTATGGTAAGTCGACATCTAGAAACGGATTGTCCGTTCCATTCCTTTTAGCCGTAAACACTGGATCATTAGGAGGAAAAGGCAGCGAAACAATCAAAACATTTTCAAGCGATCTACCTGGGATATCAAGACCTTCCCAAAGGTGAATCGAACATAAAATTGCTTGCTCTTCATTTTGAAATTTCGAAACGAGCGTGCTGATTTCCGCATCCCCTTCAAAGTAGATGGGATACGATATCTCTTCCGATAGTCTTTTCTTTATCTCAGCTAACTCTTCCTTACTATTTAAAAGAATTAGCGCACGCCCCTCCGACTTGTTAATCATTTTAACAAGATAATTGATTTTTTCAGAAATACCATTAGAGAATCTAGGAAGATGAACCTCCATTTTTTCATCATATTCAAATGGCGATGCAACTGAAAATGATAAGTATTCCTTTACACCAAGACTATTAGCAATATAGTCAAAGGATTTTTGATTTGAGAGCGTTGCAGAAGAAAAAATAAACGGTTTTTTCTGTGAGAAAACCTCTTCCCGCATAACTTCTTCGACCATTTTTGGCATAATAACCAACGTCCGCTCTCCCTTGTCCTGTTCAAACCAAGTGATTCCATTTAATTCTTGCAGGAAAAGCGATAACGAGTAGGTGATTTGTTCCAAATACTCCTCGACAATTTTCAATTCATACTCATTAATGACATATAACTCACCTTCAAAAACCAGTTCCTCCTCCAATACTTGAAGGGTATAATGTAACTTTCGGCATGCCTTCATTACTAATGGATGTTTGGTAATAACTTGTTTTTCAGTGCCTTGTGACAATGAGGAAAATTGTGAAATTGTATCAAAAAATGCTTCGCTATCTAAAAGAGCCTCTTCAACTGTGAATAAGGTTTTCTCACGCACTTCATTTTCCATTAACCTTGTGAGCAATTTCTCTAAGGTATACTCAGTAAAGCGGTAACTTAACGCTTTCTGTGCTGCATATTCAAGCAGGTGGCCCTCATCAAAAACAACGGATGAATGTTCTGGTAATAAGGGCAACTGACCTTCTCGCTTTCGTGATTCCTTAGTCCAAATATGCTCCATATAAAAATCATGGGAACAGATGATTAAATCTGTTGAATGACGATAAAAATCCCGGTGTAAAGTTAGCCCACAGCGATGGCGTTTTTCACAAGAAAAACAATCCTGAAGGGGATCCCAATTAACCTGACCCCATAATTCATCAGATAAAGCGGAATAATCCCTTCTATCCCCATATTTTTCAAACGACTGCATCGAGCCTGCCGCGTGGACGAAATCCGGTAGCTGCTGATAAATAGTAGAGATTTCATCTGAAAAATCGCTATTCCTTACCTGGTCCAGCTTTTTTAAACAAAGGTACTGATCCCTCGATTTTGCTAAGCGCACATCGATATTTAGACTCAGGACCTTCTCTAATTTTGCAATATCGCCTTCTTTTTTTACAAGTTGCTCAATTAATGTTTCATCCGCACAGGCAATCACAGCAGGCCGATTCATGTACCGTGCATACATAATCGCATAAAGTAAATAAACAATCGTTTTCCCAGTTCCAACTCCCGCTTCAGCAAACATCACTTTTTTATCCTTAAATGCTTTTTCAAGTTGAAAAGCCATGAAAATTTGCTCATCCCTAAGTTCGAAACCGGCTTCCGGTAAAATATCATAGAATAAATCGCCGATCCAATCACCTAATTTATCGTAAAAGGAATCAGTCTTTGAAACAATAAACGGCATCCGATTCTGCATCTTATTCCCCCCAAAAACCCTCTATTTCATCATTTCATTTTGACGAGGGGGCTTTTTCCCCCAATATTGATAAAGGTCCGTCCGGATAAAGCCATTAAACAGCTTTCTTTTTTTCGTTGCCGGCTTTCCGTAAAATTGCTCAAACTCTTCATTTGATGTCAGGATATAAATCGACCATGTTTCGAGTTTACCGAAGGCCTGACCCATTTCCTTATACATCTGCTCAACAGCCTTTTTCTCCCCAAGTCTTTCTCCATATGGAGGATTACCAACAATAACCCCATATTCTTTACTTGTAGAAATGTCTCTTACTTGCATTTGTTTAAATTGAAGGATGTCAGCAAAACCGGCCTCAATCGCATTCTCTTGAGCGATTTTCACCATTCTGTGGTCTATATCTGTACCTGTTATGTCTATTGGCTGGTCGTATTTTGCCAAGTCTTCTGCTTCCATACGAGCATCATCCCAAACTTTCGACGAAATCCAATTCCAGCCCTCTGAAACAAATTCTCTATTAAAGCCTGGAGCAATATTTTGTCCAATCATTGCTGCCTCAATCGGAATGGTACCTGAACCACAGAAAGGATCAATGAAGGGGCTATCAGCCTTCCAATTGGTTAACATCACAAGAGCAGCAGCCAGGGTTTCCTTTAACGGTGCCTCCCCCTGATCGATTCGATATCCGCGTTTATGGAGGCCTTGACCGCTGGCATCAATGGTAATAGTCGCAACATCCTTTAACAAAGCTATTTCAATGCGATAAAAAGCACCATTTTCTTCAAACCAACTGTTTCGCTTATAATATTTCTTCATCCGTTCAACAACAGCTTTTTTGACAATAGCCTGACAATCCGAAACGCTAAACAATTTTGATTTGACGGATTTTCCAATCACAGGAAATTCCGCATCTTCAGGAAGGAATTTTTCCCATGGCAGTGCCTTCGTTTTCTCAAACAATTCATCAAAGGTATAGGCCTTAAACTCTCCAACTTTTATCTTTATTCTGTCAGCCGTTCGCAGCCATAAGTTACTGCGAGCAATCGCAGATTCATCCCCTGAATAAATAACCTTCCCATTTTCCACTTCACAATCGTATCCAAGTGACCGTACTTCTTTTGCAACCAGGGCTTCTAGACCCATTGCCGCAGTAGCAATTATTTGATAGTTTCCCATTTCTTCACCCTTAATTTCTACTTTTGTTATGTATATATCGTTATCCAATAACAACGATTTATGATATTCGCTAACATTATTAACAAATAGCAGTCAACGAATGCACTATTCAAACAAGATTACAATAAAAAAGCTCCCCCAAATTAGGAGAGCCGTTAAATAACCAGCATACTTTCCCATTAATAACGTTCTGTAAGCCATGTTCTGTACCATCGTACTACAAGCGACTATTTGTCTCGTACAGAGGTGGTAATCATCTATCTACAGATTCATAAGGAATCTGTCCTTCTCCTCGTTCAATTCCTCAGAGAAAGTGCCCCTACCATTATTTGGGTTTCTCGCTCGTGGGGTTTACCCGTTCCACCCTTTCTATTTCTAGAAAGGCTACGTCACTGTGGCACTTTTATAGGTATTCATACCATATCCGTTGGACTTAGGTATTTTCCCGGCCGTCAGCTGGATGCTAGCCCCAACTGCCCTAGCTTATGATTTCGCTAGGCACGAACACTACGAGCATCTCAGCTCGTGCGAGCATGGACTTTCCTCTGCAATTTGCAAATGCTCCTTGCAGCGATTACCCGAACGTCATTAATGATACTATATTATTATATGTATATTCTGCTGTTTATTCAATGGTTTTTATTAGGAAATACTAGCACAATCTGTTAATCATATAGTTTATTGCCAAAAACATGTTTTTCTAAATTGGATAAACGTTTTAATATATCAAAATTTGTTGTCCCAGCTGGTTGTGCCACCGGCTGCCTTTTCGAGCTATCCTCGAGCTGTTTTCGCAGCCTGAGGTTTTCCTGTTGAAGGTCCTCAATTTCTTGATGAAAGGTTTCATAATCTTTAATAATAAAATCCAAAAATTTATCAACATCTTCTTGTTTATAACCTCTTACTCCGGTCTTAAACTCTTTTTCTAAAATATCCTTAGCTGTTAATTTCACTTTATCAGAAAGCATCAAAATCACCTCAGTATTCGCCAATCATTACCTATTATTTTTTCAAAAATAACTGCTTTTGTCAATTTTCTTGTGTATTTAAATTTAGAATCGTTTTTTTAGCGGAAAAAGCATCTCGACTATTCCTAAAAATCAGTACGTTTTAACTGTTCATCCTCAACAATCATTTGTAAGTCATAAAAGGTTATAAGCTCTATTGAATAGTCACGATCTTTTTGATATTGCATTGCTAATTCATAAAGATATTTTGGACTTCCTTCCTTTTCCTGATCATATAGAAGCAAGAGCCCATCACTTTTTTCAATAAAAAACTGATTTTTCAACCGGAATTGCCAAGGTTTTTCATATCCCTTTTTCGTAACAGAATCAATGAAATCTGCCGCTGCAAGTACAGACTGATACCATTCTTTATTGTTTTCATTCCATTGGGCTTCCTGGTCTAGGAAAGGGGTTATTACCGCAAGCTTTACATTAGGAAAGTCCTTCTTCAAATCAAAAACAACTTCAGCAGCCCATAATTCTACCCCTAACTGACCACTAATCAGCACCCACTCTAGTCCTTCTTCTAACAAAGTTAGCAAAGATTTCTTGATAGCAGCCTTAATAAATAATGCCGATGGATGGTCTTTCTTAAAAATCCCTAATTCAAAAGGTTTATAGCCTGAAATGGACAGCACTTTTATCAAGAGCTTTCTCCTCAGTTGAAAAATTTTTTAAAAATGGACAAACACTTTGACAAACATAGCATATCATATAGTAAAACAAATTTAAAAAACAAGGGCTAAAAAGCCCTTGCAATTAACAGTACTCTTAAGGTCTAGGACCCATAAAAGGTCCCGGAGCAAAGCCTGGGCCTCCTGGTCCAAAACCTGGACCACCCATTCCAAAGCCGGGTACGACATTTGCAGCCGGCATTCCGCCTGGAGCACATGGATTACAGCAGTTAATATGCTGATTGCATACATCTTCACAGCATGAAGCTGATTGCGGGCAGTAATGCTTATGTTGGTACATATGATGATTCACCGTTGTTGCGTGTACTGGATGAATATGTGGCACCACCGTGGTTGAGAACGTGTGGTTTACAATTTGTTGAGTCGGGTGAATAACTGGCGGCAAAAAATTTGTTCCAAGATACATATAATGCTCTCCCTTCAAATATTCTGTTTACATTAACAGCCTATGTTGAAGGAGTTAATCTTGTACTAATGAAAATACCTATTTTTCACGAATCAGGATTAATCTCAACGTTTGCGCCACCTATTATTCTTACAAAAGGGAATAAAAGCTGTCTTTTAAGCTTGTAAAAATAACTGCAGTCAAACAAATAACAATAAAAAATAAGAATAAAATTGCTTTATACATATTACCAGCTCCATAAGGTTTTCAGTAGTCATTTTTATCTAAATCCAATTTTAAATTCTACCTTTTCTACCCTTGATAAACAATATGGAATTTCTGGATTTTCACAGAAAAACGAAAAGAATTTGTGGCAATTAATCGAATATTGCCGAAAACGATATTTCCATCGTTATTTTTGACGAATTTTGCGCTTACCCAGGAAATTTAGCATTTTTTTGTTCTAAGCGAATAAGTCTGGTTTGAAGCTGTTCCAATGTCATTTGGCCTGTTAATTTTACAAGTATTTTAGATTGTGTTATTAATAAAATTGCCTTTTTACAGTAGTTAATAGCAAGCTGATAATCTTTTAGTCTATGTTCATGGATTTTCGCAAGCTCCAGGCATGCCGTTAACATCATCCGTTCATCACCAGAATCGACAACATCCACGAACAATTTTCGTGCACCTTCCCACTCGTGTTCTTTTTTGTGCTGGAAGCCCAAGGTGAGCTTTGCCTGAAAGGAAGTTAAATCAATGCCCGTGGTCAGTTTCCTCAGTACTTTTTCTGCTTCACTCTTTTCTCCTAATGATGCAAACCAGCGCCCGACTTCATACGATTCCGGCCTTGTTTGATTCATATCTACGCCACATATTTGGAAGGTTAGATGGGTATATAATGTTACAAGCGACAAAATATCCACTTCATTATGTTTTATGATTCCGATCATGCCATCAGGCAGCTTACTTTCAATGAAATCAAAATAGATCATTGGGGCCAAAAATCCGGGAATATCGTCTATTCTTTCTACTCCTAAAACCTCTTTTTCAACAACAGCTAATTTCAAACGCTCCAATTTATGCTTCCATAACCTTCTTGCGGCATGGAATAAATCAAAATGCCCAAATGCAGGCAGCTTTGGTACATGCTCTCTCACAAGCGTATGCCTTGTTTTAACTTGAGGCCAATCAAAGGATTTTCCATTATAGGTAACCAACGTTTTATAATTTACCTTTTCTAAAAAACTTTGATATAAAGGAACCTCTGCACCAGGATGTGGCAGGATATGTTGCCTTAAAACAAGCTGATTTCCTGAAATACTGGCATAACCAAGTAAAAAAATGGTATTCCCCACTCCGCCCCCGAGGCCGGTTGTTTCTGTATCAAAAAAGAAGAGTTCCTCAGCCCGATGTCCTTGCGCTGATAAAGGATGGCTGACGGAAAGCTTGTTCCAGATTTCAACAGCAGTAAGGAAATCATGGAAACAATACTTTCCATGCTGCTGGGATAGTGGATATTTCACTTCCCTGATCAAGCAATAATCATGATCAATAAAATAGGGGATCACGCCTACTTGCTCCCATCTCTCCCTGAATGGTACATCAACGCCAGAAGATTCAGTCAAGAGAACCTGTTTTTCCCCTTTTAATCCGGCTGAAAGATGTGGCTTTAATCGATTCAATTTATTTTTTAACGACATTACTGCACTTCCCTGTCAAAAGCGATAGGATATAAAAAAGAGGCAATAATTTTCAAGGCATCCTTTTTTGCCATTTCCCCAACAGTATCAGTCCCAATACAGGAGGGACAACCGGATTCACATTGGCATCGATCAATCATTTTTTTCGTTTCGGCAAATACCTCTGACATCCCACTGTGGATTTTTTCGCTTAAGCCAATTCCTCCCGGATAACGATCATAAAAGAAAATCGTTGGCTTCTCATTATGGTCTGCCTTCACTTGCGGGATGACATGGATATCTTGCGGGTCGGCCATCACAAATAAAGGTGCGATATGATTTAAGGCATGTGCTGCTCCGACAAGCCCCTGTTCTAATCGCTCATGTCCCATTTCTGCTAGCGGCATATTTAAGGAAATCCAGGCAGCATTCGTGTGAAGTTCCTCTTCTGGAAGATGAATGGGCCCTGACCCGATATTTTCGTGTGTCTCAAATTTGATTTTTTTAAAAATCGTTGCCATGGCCCGGACACTAACATCCCCAAAACCAATTTCTACATCAGTCAAGGTTTGTAGCTTGTCCTCCTCGAGCACTTTTAATTGAACGGCAAGATTGGCATCGGTAAAATAGTCTACATCCACTTCCCTGACAAATGCCTTCTTTTCATCCCAGTCAAGCTTTTCAACTTGGAATTGTGTACCTTGATGCAAATAAATTGCCTCATCATGCAGCAGTGTCATCGCAGAAAACCGATCCATTTCTCCGATTACTTTTACATTTGCAATATCCGTTTGATCGACGATAATCACATTTTCCTGGGATGCTGAGCGCAGGCTTATGTTATGAGCGGGAAAAGAATCGTTCATCCAGTACCATTTGTCCCCATTTTGATAGAGGACTCGTTCCTCTGCTAAATACTCCAACAGTTCCTCTGTTTCCACTTTGCCGAACTGCTCATCTGCTTTAAACGGAAGTTCATAGGCAGCACATTTCATATGATCGATTAAAATGATTAGATTATCCGGATTTATTCGTGCTGTTTCCGGGCTTTTATTAAAAAAGTAATCGGGATTCTGGATGATATATTGATCGAGCGGACTCGAACTGGCAACCATGATGACAAGGGCTTCTCCATGCCTCCTTCCTGCTCTTCCTGCCTGCTGCCACGCGCTAGAAATCGTACCTGGATAGCCTGTCATAATGCAGACCTGGAGCGCCCCTATATCCACACCTAATTCCAGTGCGTTTGTACTGACAACCCCGTAAATCTCACCTGTCCGTAAACCCTTCTCAATTTTTCTTCTTTCAGTCGGAAGATAGCCTCCCCGGTACCCCATGATTGATTTGGCACCTAATTGGTTTTTCACTAATTCTTGCAAGTAGGTCAAAATAATTTCAACCCTCACTCTACTTCTTGCAAAAACAATCGTTTGAATTTTATTTTTTAATAGTTCACCGGCAATTTTCCGTACCTCTAATGTAGCACTTCTTCTAATATTTAACGGTTTATTAACAATTGGCGGGTTATAGAAGAGAAAATGTTTCGTCCCACTAGGTGCCCCGTTATTATCAATCAAGCTCATTTTCTCTTCAGTTAAGTTTTGCGCAAGCTCTAAGGGATTTGCTATCGTTGCGGATGTACAAATAAACACAGGATTACTTCCATAATATTGGCATATGCGTTTCAACCTTCTTATGACATTAGCAACATGGCTTCCAAATACGCCGCGATACGTATGAAGTTCATCAATGACGACAAATTTAAGATTTTCAAACAAAGATACCCATTTTGTATGATGCGGCAAAATCGCTGAATGGAGCATATCGGGGTTGGTAATAACCACATGCCCTGCTTTCCTTACCTTTTGCCGAATATTTGCAGGTGTATCTCCATCATACGTATAGCTGTTAATATCAACACCTGCTGCTTGAATAATTTCGTTGATTTCACTCTTCTGATCCTGTGCCAAAGCTTTAGTAGGAAACATATAAAGTGCCCGTGCACTTGGATTTGCTAAGATAGTTTGCAATACAGGAAGGTTATAGCAAAGTGTTTTTCCTGAAGCCGTTGGGGTTACTGCAACGATACTTCTTCCTTCCATTATTTTTTCATAAGCTGACTTTTGGTGAGTATAAAGCTTTTCTATTCCCCTGCTGTAAAGAGATTTTTTTAAAACCGGATGTAAGTCTTCAGGTAATGGCGCTGTTTTAGCAGGTTTTTCATCAATTGTTTGCCATGTGACGATATGTTCTTTAAATTTTTCATTTATTTTTAACTCTGTCAGAATTTCGCTCAGGCTTTTCTTTAACATCATACTCCTCACCTCATTACTTTTATTTTATCGAATAAACGTTCGTAACAAAAGAAAAAAATGAATTTTTTCACTAACAAGAAGAGAGAAACGCCAACTTCCATTCATTCAAATGGACATCAATAACAATAATAATAATAAACTATTGCTTGATTTTTTGTTACAATAGAAAGTAACTGAAATTAATTTGTGGGTGATAGAATGAAAATAGACGAAATAAAAAAAGTACTTTCTGATTTCACTCTTTTTCGAGAATTAAATGATTTTGAATTAACGAAAATTGCCGATATCGCCATTGCACGAGATTGGAAAAAGCAAAGCCATGTTTTTCTCCAGGGTGACCCGCTTGAAACCGTCTATTTTATTTATGATGGAAAAATCAAAATTTACAAGAGTGACGTTAATGGTAAGGAACAGATTGTTGCTATCATGAAAAAAGGTGAAATGTTTCCCCATGTCGGCTTTTTCAGAAAAGGTGACTACCCTGCCTATGCGGAGGTACTTGAATCATCCAAACTCATAGCGGTGCCGATTTCTCAATTTGAAACGGTGCTAATTGAAAACCCTGAGCTTTGTATCAAGGTATTTAGGGTTCTTGGTGAGAAAATTGTCGATTTACAAAACCGTCTCGAAGAGCAAATTCTCAATAATACTTATGAACAAATCATTAAACTTCTTATTAGGATTGCTCAGAAACATGGTCGGGAAAAAGGAGATGGAACCATACTTCTTAAGTCCGAATTTACGAACAAGGATCTTGCCAATATGATTGGAACCACCAGGGAAACAATTAGTCGGACATTAACAAAAATGAAAAAAGATGAGTTAATCGAAGTGGATGTTAACGGAAATATGATTTTAAATGTAGAAATTCTTCTAAAAGAAATTAATCTTATATAAAAAACCGCAGTAATCATGCTGCGGTTCTTTATATTATTTTATAGATAACTGAAGCATTTCTTCGATATCTTCTTTTGCAGTACCAATCAGTTTTAGATTAAAGGTATCTTGAAGTACTTGCAAAACTCCCTCAGAAATAAATTCAGGAGGTTTTGGCCCAATACGGATATCCTTGATTCCTAAGCTAAACAGTCCAAGTAGAATCGCTACCGCTTTTTGCTCAAACCAAGACAAAACAATGCTTACTGGAAGTTCATTCACTTCGCAGCCAAACGCATCCGCTAAAGCCATGGCAATTTTCACAGTAGAACCTGAATTGTTGCACTGGCCTAAATCGATGTAACGAGGAATATTTGTTCCTGGAACGACACCGTAGTCAACGTCATTAAAACGGAATTTCCCGCAGGAAGTTGTTAAGATTACTGTCTCTGGTGGTAACGATGTTGCAAGTTCACGATAGTAATCCCCACCATGACCCGGAGCATCACATCCGGCAATGACAAAGAATCGCTTAATCTTACCTGTTTTCACTGCATCAATTACTTCAGGTGCTATGCCTAGGACCGTTTCATGATGGAAGCCTGTAAGCAGTGTTTCCTCAGACTCGATAGCTGCTTCAGGAAGTTCTAATGCTCGAGCAATTAAAGGAGAAAAATCATCATTAACAATTTTTTCTACATTTTCAAGCCCAGTTACTTCATAAGTAAACATTCTGTCAGCATAGGTTCCTTTAATCGGCATCACACAGTTAGTCGTCGCTAAAATAGCTCCAGGGAATTTTTCGAACAGACGGCGTTGATCATACCAAGCTTTTCCGATATTCCCTTTTAAATGAGAATATTTTTTTAGAGCAGGATAGCCGTGTGCTGGCAGCATTTCGGAGTGTGTATAGATATTAATACCCTTTCCTTCTGTTTGCTTCAATAATTCTTCTAAAGCAAATAGATTATGACCAGTTACAACGATACATTTTCCTTCAATTTTGTTTTGGCTTACACGAACGGGCTCTGGTATGCCTAAACGATTTGTATGGGCCTCATCAAGGATTCCCATCACGCGGACAGCAGCCTGCCCTACTTTCATGGCCATCTCGATATGTTCTTGAACATTGAAATTGGAGTTCGTTAATGTCAGATATAGCGCTTCATGAGTAGTTGTATCTACAAATGGGTCCGTATATCCCAGTTGATTAGCATGTGTACGATATGCCGCAATTCCCTTTAATCCAAAAATAATCGTGTCTTGTAAGCTTGCAATCGTCTCATCTTTACCGCATACACCGATAACCTTACAACCACCAGATGGGGTTTGTTCACATTGATAACAGAACATATAGATTCCTCGCTCTCCATTAAATTACTGCTCTAGCGTACAAATAATCATAATCTTTTAGTGTGATCTACATCACACAAAACAATTTGTAATAAATCGTTCAAAAAGTTGTTGCAAATATATGACGGCACCTACCTAGATTTGTCAGCATATGATAGGGAGTAAAATAATGGAAAGAGAGGGAATGTTAATGTCATCCATGCCTCCAAATGAGAAAAACAACCCCAAAAAACCGATACCTGAACCTTTTCGTGATTTGGTAAGATCAATGAATGATTTCTTCACTGAAAAACCGGTACGTGGATTTTTACAATCCATTGATGATTTTTTCAAGACTCCATTTCCCGTTGCAGCTGGTTTTCATGTAGAAACAGCGGAAACTGGGAAGGAACATATTATTACTGCAGAGCTTCCAGGTGTTAAAAGAGAACAAATTCACTTAAATATTACAGGGAATTATTTAACCATATCAGTTGAAAATAATGAGATGGAAACTGTGGAAGACGATCAAACCCAAGTTTATCGCCGCAAATTTATTCGACAACAATCAGCAAGAACCGTCGCACTTCCACATGCGATTAATGAAAAACAGGTGAAGGCATCTTACCGAGATGGTTTATTACAAATAAGAATCCCCCAAGAAAAAGGGAAAGTAATAGAAATAGACGATTAGCCAATTATTTATTGAGCTTCGTGAAATCGAAAAAGACGGCCGGTGGCCGTCTTTTTCGATTACACTTTAAATATTCCTCCAAATCCTTTTACTAATGAAGAAACTTGATTCACCGCATTCATCATTGTTCCTGCTGTATTCACCATTTTATTAAAGTCCACCGACCCATCTTGAGACTTAAAAGAATTCATGAACGATTGCACTCCACCAGGTTGTTTTGGAAGGATGTTTTGTTTTGGATATGGATTCATCATTGGATAGCCATTCATTGGCATGTATGGTTGATTTTTTGCTATTTCATCCTGTGGTACCAGTGGATTTTGGAATAAGAATTGTGAATCCTTTTGAGTATATGGTTGAGCTTTGCTTGGCATTGTTTGAGGGCCGAATCCTGGTTGAACGTTTTGACCATATGGCTGGTATTGCGGGTAGTACGGATTTTGTTGCTGGTAACCCATCCAATCATAATTTTGTGGCTGTGGTTGATAAGAATAAGGTTGATTACGATTAATATTCTGGTCCTTCCATTGGTATCCAATTGGATAATCTTGGTGCATTATTTGCCCCGAGTATCCATAATTGACAAAATTATTTGGTCTTTTCTTACCAAACATGGGCAAACATCTCCTCTTTATTTTTCTCCATTACACATTATGTAGGTAAGAAATGAATGGTGATTAATTTGAAATCTACCCAACTGTCTAATTTAGGGGGATTTTGTCTAAAGTTTAAATATTTTAAAAACTATAATTCTTTTTATTTCGTGTTACGATAAATAAAATGATGAAGGAGGAGCTATTTATGGACATTAACCAATTAAAAAGCAAATTTAATCAAAGTCGGGATTATAACACAGATGATATTAATGCATTAATGGATTTTGCTAAGAAAGCATATATTCAAAACGAAATTGGCATAAAAGAATATCGCCAACTTGTCCGTGAACTTGAAAACCAAGGCGCAGTTATTCCTGAAACTGATAATAAAAACTCCCTCATCAAACATTCTTAACCCAAAAAAAGAGATGCTAAGCATCTCCAGGCTGTCGAAAAACCTTCGACAGTCTTTATTTTTTTTATTGCTTTATAAATTTAGAAAGGAAAAAATGGAGCGAAGCTTCGTAGACTCAAAAGAGCTGTATGGGCTTCGCTACT
This sequence comes from Neobacillus sp., assembly GCF_031988165.1. Classification (NCBI taxonomy): domain Bacteria; kingdom Bacillati; phylum Bacillota; class Bacilli; order Caryophanales; family Bacillaceae; genus Neobacillus; species Neobacillus sp. Next base: position 5,973 of record NZ_DALZYO010000022.1, on the reverse strand, counting down.
GCCGGTTACGGGGATTTTAAGAATGCAAGTGAACAGGCTCTCCTTACAGCAGCTTGCCAAAATATAAAAATGATTGCGACACACTTAGCCAGGTTAGAAAAAGTGTGTTGCAATTCTTTAGGTTGATTTGCCACCCTGTTGATTGGAGCGGAGGGCACTCGACTCCTGCGGGATAGAGAGGTCACGGGAGACCCCGCAGGCTCCAAAGGAGCCGAGGAGAAGGAAAAGCGGAAGCGCCTTGTCCAGCCCCGACAAGCGCTGGAGGGCCTGACGTTGAAGTCGTTCTTTGACTTCAGCGGCAGGACCGAAGCGACCTCGAGGGGCTAGGCGCTGCAGCTAGACGAGCTCCCGGACCTCCCCGCGGAAAGCGAGTGCCTAGAGCGGAAATCAGCAGGCCAGTTAGCAGGGCCAATCCATTATTAAAAAATTGCAGAGAAATATACCCTTTCTCGACAATCTGGAGATGCTAAGCATCTCTTTTCTATTTTTTAACTCCTTTTAAAATTTCCTGCAGGAAAAATTCAACCGTTCTCTGAGCATCTAAAAACCTTTTTTTGCTAGTAGTTGAAAAAAAGGATTGAATCGCTAGCTGATCAATATGTTCCGAGGTCGAGTCAATTTGCTTTAGATGAATATATTTATGTGAAGTTTTCGAGAGCCAATTTTTCATCATTTCTTTCCACTGGTCGTTAACTTCCTTCACTTCATTTGCAAATGGTTTAATGACCTCATGAAAATCCTCAGTAGTTCCTGTTTCTCTGGCACGTTGATAATACTCTAGAAATAATCGATTATACTGGAGAAGCTTTTCTGTTAAATAAATGATTTCCTCAGACATCTATTTTATATCCCTTCTAAACCTTAAAATTAAAAAGTTGCAATGAGCATTAGGCTACTCTCATTCCATCCATTTTAACTATAATTAAAATCCTAATTCAAGCTCTAATGTTTTTAAAACCTGGTTTGGGCTAGTATGAATATTTTTATCAGTGAAAGTCGAATGAATATGATTTAGTAAAATATCCATATCTGCTAGTTTTTGAACTGGTCCCGTTAAGTTTTCATATTCTACCTTATTCAAACTAATGCGAAGATCGGAGAAAGATGCCTCGAGAACGGACTCCAATTCTTCTAATTGATCGTATATATCTGTCAGCATGGTAAGCAGTTTTTCCTTTTCGGATATTGGCTTATTCATTAAAAAACCTCCTCACGATTATCTATTAGGTAGTATTCTCTGTATTTCTCTCGCTTCCTTCCCCTATGACAAAACTAGAAGCAATTCGTCAAAGAAAGTGTGAATGCTTTGCTTATGCAATAGCTTTTCGACATAAACTTAATTTCGCATGAAAAAATGAAAACCGCACAAGCTAATATAGGAGGTGCTTTTAATGTCAAAAAAGAAAAAACAAACAAATAAACAAACACAATCAGAAGCAGAAAAAAGACTGGGCTATGGTGATAAAAAATTAGAGGGACCTGATCGTCCATCAACATGAAACAGAAAAAGCAAAAAAGCAAGGGGGTTGAACCTTGCTTTTTTTATTCCCATTTTTTCAACTGAAATAATTTTTGTATGGAGAGGATAAATTGAAGTTGGTTCGACTTTGCGAAATACCAATCCGTAAGATGAATGGAGTGCCGATGACGCGCAGGAATATATAACCAAGTGGGAGAAACTCTTCTTTGCAAACTCCAATCTTCATATGTATGTTGATGATGAGCAATTACCGGGAAACTCATTCGCAGCATAGGCGTGTTCTGGTTAGTCTTTATTTTAAAATATTGTTCATAATCATGTCTTGACCCTGTATGCGCTGTTTCTTCAGCGAATTCAAAAAAATACGGATATAGGCGCGGATGGAATAGAATACTGGCTAGTCTTTTTCCTAAGTTAATTCTCTTTGATAGGGATTTAAAACCATTTGCACTTGCCCCATAAACTTCGCCACCACATGTTGGAAATAGGACACAACTGAAATGGAGCCAGTCTTGAAAGGAAAAAATCAGCGATTGGAAAACTTTCTTCTTATATACGGGATGTTCGATAACAGGAGTTTGAATCACATTTTGTTCGTTAATAATTAATGCAATTGTAAGTCTATCCCTATCGGTTTCGAACCAATAGCGATGCCATTCTTTTTGAATAAACTCAGAAACATTGAAATAGGGAAGTAAATGAAACATTGGTCTATTTATTTTCGTCGAATATTGATAGAGCAATAACTGAGGAAATACATCATGAAAAATAAGCCAATTTGCCCGCTCATAAGTAAGAAAAAGCTGTTTTCTTGTTTTAGCTTCTAAGAGATGCGGGAATATCGCCCCAACAAGATCACACATATTCCATCCCCCATTTCTTGAGACCATACTGGCTAGGAATGACCAAATAATATCCGGATTTTGTTTAAAATATGTAAAATAGGCATTCGTTCTTGAGATATTATCGATATTTTTTTTACTCGTTTCACTTAGAATTTGACGGATGATTGTTTGTTCCTGTATCGTAAGATGATTCATATTCATATTCATCTTCCCTTATTTTTTTACTAGAGTTTGAGTCACATTAGACCTTTTATGAAAAATGAACCATGCGTATGTATGACATACAAGGTACAATTGTTATTAGAATACGTATACGGAAGTATTTTATACACCCCAATCTCGCTAAGATTTGATATGATAAGGAATAGCTTGAGAGGTGCATAATATGAATTTGAACTATCCAAATGGAAAAAGATACAAACCGAAAGAAAGTGAGACTGCCACAACAACGAAGAATAAGAAAAATAATTCTTATAGTAACCGGGGAATGACACTCGAAGAAGATCTAAATGAAACGAATGAATTCTACCGGGAAAGAAAAATTGCCGTCATTCATAAAAAACCGACTCCTGTTCAAATTGTCCAGGTAGATTATCCAAATCGCAGTGCTGCCGTAATAAAAGAGGCTTATTTTAAACTTGCATCAACAACTGACTATAATGGAGTTTATAAAGGAAAATATATTGATTTTGAAGCAAAAGAAACACAAAACCCTACCTCCTTTCCATTAAAAAATTTCCATCCCCATCAGATAGAGCATATGGAGGAAGTACTGAATCAAGGAGGCATTTGTTTCGTTATTCTTCGTTTCACAAGATTTGAACAGGTTTTTTTACTTGAAGCTAACCACTTGTTAACTTTTTGGGAAAGAATGGCTAATGGGGGAAGAAAATCAATCACAAAAGAAGAAATCGAACAAAAAGGTCATCACATTCCACTTGGATTTCAACCAAGAATTGACTATATTAAAATAATTGATAGATTTTAACCTCTTTCATAGGAAAATGTGTTGAGGTTAGAAAGGAAGGAATATTACAATGTCCCAACAGTATCAATCGAGAGAGGAGCGCCGAAAGAAACTCCAATCTACAGGTAAGCAAAAAACCAAGAAAAAATCCGGAGGACTATTCAAGAAAATCTTTCTTAGTCTGGTTGTCATTGGGATTGTTGGTATACTGGCAGGAGTTGGAACTTTTGCCTATTTAGTAAAGGATGCTCCCAAACTTGACCCAAAATTATTAAAAGATCCAATCCCTTCAAAGATTTTAGATAAAGATGGAACCCTGATTACCGAAGTGGGTGCCGTTAATCGTGAATATGTAAACTATAAAGATATACCAAAGGTATTAGAAAATGCCGTTTTAGCTACTGAGGATTACCGGTTTTACAAACACCATGGTATTGATCCTATTCGTCTCGGCGGCGCTGTTTTGGCTAATTTCCAGCGTGGATTCGGTGCAGAAGGTGGCAGTACAATCACACAACAGGTTATCAAAAATGCTTTTTTAACGCAGGAAAAAACATTAAAGCGTAAAGTTCAAGAGGCATGGCTTTCTTATGAACTTGAACAAAAATACACTAAGCATCAAATTTTTGAAATGTATGTGAATAAAGTCTTTGTATCTCAAAACAGTCACGGACTGGCAACGGCTGCAAAGATCTATTACGGAAAACCATTAAAAGACTTAACTTTGGCAGAAGCTGCCCAAATAGCAGGGATGCCACAAAGCCCGAATAATTATAATCCTTTCACACATCCGGATTTAGCTGAAAAAAGACGAAATATCGTCTTAACATTAATGGAACAGCATGGTTTTATTTCAAAGCAAGAAATGGAAGAAGCAAAAAAAGTTTCTGTTGCAGCCACTGTATTAAAACCTGAACAGCGTACTGTAGACGAAAAGCCTTTCGATTCATTTGTCGATGCTGTTATTAATGAAGTGAAGGATAACACTGATTTTGATATTTTTACAGATGGTTTAACCATTTATACGACATTAGATCAAAATGCACAAAAATATGTTTATAATATGCTTAATTCAAAAGATATTATTAACTATCCTGATGAGAAATTCCAAGCTGGGGTTGCTCTGCTTGATACGAAAACGGGAGAAATCCGTGCGATTGGCGGCGGAAGAAACCAACAAGTAAAACGCGGATTTAACTATGCGATTGACACGCAGCGGCAGCCAGGGTCTACCATTAAACCAGTTCTCGATTATGGCCCAGCAATTGAATACTTAAATTGGGGAACCTATGAAATGATTGAGGATAAACCAATTACCTATACTACAGGGAAAAAATTTGGAAACTGGGATCAACAATATAAAGGGCCGATGACGATTAGAACAGCATTGCAATTATCCCGAAATACCCCTGCAGTCCAAGCGCTTCAGCAAGTTGGGTTAGATAAAGCTAAAGATTTTGCTATTGGGCTCGGTATTCCATTAAAAGAGATATTTGAATCTTACGCAATCGGAGGATTTGGCGGAAAAACCATTGGTGTTTCCCCACTTGAAATGGCAGGGGCGTATAGTGCTTTCGGTAATAAGGGTGTTTATACGAAACCACATGCAGTCTCAAAAATTAAACTACGCGACGGAACCGTAATCAGTCAGGCACCGGAATCAAAGGTTGTAATGAAGGATTCCACCGCCTTTATGGTTACCGATATGCTAAAAAGCGTGCTCGTCTCTCCCGGTACGGGGACAAAAGCAAAAGTTCCTGGTCTCGCAATTGCTGGAAAGACCGGAACAACCAACTATTCGGAAGAAGATATGAAGAAATTTAATATTAAGAGCAGCAAATATGTTCCGGATGCATGGTTTAGCGGATATACAACTAATTACACTGCCTCTATTTGGACAGGGTATGAAGACAGCAGAACACCAATCACAAATGTCGGAACTAACCAGCAAATCGCTCAGTTAATATTCAAAAATTTAATGGCCTATGTATCAAAGGATATTGATACTCCTGATTTCACTGTTCCAAATAGTGTTCAAAAAGTCAGGATCGAAAAAGGCACGATGCCGCCGGTACTTGCTGGTGAGTTCACACCAGATAGTGAAGTGTTGACCGAATATGCGGTTAAAGGCCATGCACCTAATAAAGTATCGGTTAAATATAATAAACTTGATGCTCCTACCAATCCATCAGCAAAATATGATGAAGCAACAAAGGCAATTACTGTAACATGGGATTACAAAACAAATAATGAAAATGTGACTTTTGATGTTACAGTTGAAGACGGATCCGGTCCGAAACATTTCCCTGTTACAGGTAATACCTTAACTGTTCCTGCAACTCCTGGAACTAAGTATACCTTTACAATTGTTGCGATTAACGGAGATAAAAAGAGTGACCCAGCCACTGCAGTGATTGATATTCCAAAACCTAATGTGGATAATAATCAAGGAAACGAAAATGGCAACGGTCAAGGCACTAGCAATGGCGATGGCCAAGGGAATAGCAATGGCAATGGTCAAGGTCAAGGTAATGGCAATGATAATGGGAACGGTGGGAACCAGGGAAATCCTGGTGGTACCATCCCGCCAGCAATTCCTCCTGGAAACCCTACAGGTGGTCAAGGCTCTGGATCCCGAGAACCTTAAAATAAGAAAAGCACAAGCGCCCTGGTCAGCGACG